>JAQGKX010000190.1 GCA_028289885.1 Sphingomonadales bacterium | reverse complement strand
TTCCTGAAAACCGGCCCCACCGCAGACGAAGTCCGCCGCGTTGCGACACGGTCGATTTCGGCGACGATCGGCGGCTATGAATCGGTTGGTGGTTTTGGCGGCAAAGCGGTCGCGCTCGCCCAGGGGTTGGTTTATTCGGACGACCCGGCGAAATACAGGAAAGACCTGGCCGAACTGGCCGCGCAAACTCCCGCGTCGGTCATGGCTGCTGCACGCAAGTGGCTGACGCGACCGGTGTTCAACCTGACGACCGAACCCGGACCGCGCGATGAATCCCCGGCGGCGATGGCGCTGGCGGGTGACGATGCGACGGGAGCAGCGCCCGCCGTGCCGCCTGTCGCAACTGCCGCTTCGGTCCCGCCAAAACCGACGCGCATGGCACCCCCGATCGGTGCTTTCCCGCCGTTGAAGTTCCCCGCGATCGAACGGGCGACGCTCGCCAACGGCATCCCGGTCTATTTCGCGCGTCGCCCTGCGGTGCCGGTGGTCAGGGTTTCGGTTAGTTTCGATGCCGGGTCGTCGTCCGATCCTGCCGATGCGCTGGGCCTGCAGTCGCTGACGATGGCGCTGCTGGACGAGGGCACGAAGACCAAGACCTCGGTCCAGATTGCAGAGGCGCAGGAACGGCTGGGCGCGACGATTTCGAGCGGGGGGGGCATCGACCGCAGCAACGTCGGGCTTTACGCGCTGACCCCCAATCTGGGTGCGTCGCTCGACCTGCTCGCCGATATCGTGCGCAATCCGGCGTTCGATCCCAAGGAGGTCGAGCGACTGCGTGGGCAGCAACTGGCCGGTATCGCGGCACAACTCAGCCAGCCCAACGGCCTTGCCAGCTATGTGTTGCCGGGCAAGCTTTACGGAGTGGCCTATCCTTATGGCCGACCGTTCAGTGGCATGGGTGATCCGGCGACTGTCGCCAAACTGTCGCGCGATGACATTGCGCGTTACCAGCATGACTGGCTCTATGCGGGCAATGCGGCGATCTTCGTCGTTGGCGACACCGACATGGCGACACTCAAGCCATTGCTCGAACAAAGTTTCGGCAATTGGGCGACCGATCGCATGGCCCGCCCACGCAAGAGCTTTACCGCACCGATCCCGGCAAATGCCGCTACCAAGATTTACCTCGTCGACCGACCCGGTTCACCGCAGTCGGTCATCGCCGGTGGCCAGGTCCTGACCAAGGAGGGCAAGGACGAGACGCTGATCGTGTTGCGCCAGGTCAATGACGTCTTGGGCGGGTCGTTCCTGTCGCGGCTGAACACCGACCTGCGTGAGACCAAAGGCTGGTCCTATGGCGTTAGTGCGAGTGTCGCGAGCGTCGAAAACCGTGTGCCGTTCATGATCAGCGCACCGGTGCAGGCCGACCGGACCGGCGATTCGATCGCCGCCATCATTGCCGATGTGAAGTCCTTCCTGGGGCCAAAGGGCACGACGGCAGACGAATTGGAGCGCACTACCAACGGCAGTATCCGCGAATTGCCGGGCAATTTTGAAACGTCCGATGCCGTGCTCAGCGCAATGCAGCGGATCATCTATCTGGGACGGCCCGATAATTTCTACACCACGCTGGCGGACCGATATCGCAAGATGACCGTTGCAGACTTCGACAAGGCGGCGCGCGCCGCGATCGATCCGGACAAGCTCGTGTTTGTCGTCGTCGGGGATGCCGCGAAGGTAAAACCTCAACTCGATAAACTCGGTTTGCCGGTCGAAATCGTTCAATCGCCGGTTGCGATCGCACCGGCAAACAGGAGTAAATAATGTCCGACCTCGATGGAAAATATGATTGCGTTACCAAGTCACCGCTCGGCGAACTGAAATCCACGCTGACGGTCGTCACCGATGGCGACACGTTCACCGGCGACAATTCGGGCGCGCAGGGGTCGATGGAGATCACCGATGGCAAGGTCAGCGGCAACACGCTGAGCTGGACGATGGACATGAAGGTGCCGATGCCGATCCTGCTCGAATGCACGGCGACGATCGACGGCGACACGCTGACCGGCGGCGTCAAGGCAGGTGCATTTGGCACGTCGCCGATGTCCGGCACGCGTATCGCCTGATTCATGGACGCGGGTCGATTTGGTCGTCTCGCGTCTTTGACCATTCATATTTAGCGCCTATCCTGCGGTCGAACACTCCAGGAGAGACACTTGGTTCGCCATCTTGGCCCACGCGCCCGTAAAGTCCGTATTCTCGCCACCCTTGGCCCCGCCAGCAACACTCCGGAAATGATCGAACGGCTGGCGCGCGCCGGTGCCGATGCCTTCCGCGTCAACATGAGCCACGGCACGCACGCCGATCATGCGCCCGTCATTGCGGCGATCCGCGCGCTGGAAAAAACGCTGGGGCGACCAACCACGATTCTTGCCGATCTACAGGGTCCGAAGCTGCGCGTCGGGACGTTTACGGGCGGCAGGGTCGAACTGGTCACTGGCGCGATGTTCCGGCTCGACCGCGATTCAACGCCGGGCGATGTAACCCGGGTCTGCCTTCCCCACCGTGAGATATTCGAGGCGCTGGAGGTTGGTGCGCGATTGTTGCTCGACGACGGCAAGCTGGTCCTGCGCGTCGTGGCAATGGCCGACGATCATGTCACCACGCGCGTCGAAGTCGGTGGGATGCTGTCGGATCGCAAGGGGCTGAACGTGCCCGATGTCGTCATTCCGGTGACCGCGATGACTGAAAAGGACCGCCGCGATCTGGCCTTCGCGCTGGAGCAGGGGGTCGACTGGATCGCGCTTTCGTTCGTGCAGCGCCCTGAGGATCTGGCCGAAGCGCGCAAGCTGATCGGGGGCAAGGCGGCGCTGCTGGCCAAGATCGAAAAGCCCGCCGCGCTCGAACGGCTGGAGGAAATTGTCGAACTGGCCGATGCCGTGATGGTCGCGCGCGGTGATCTTGGCGTCGAACTCCCGCCCGAGGCGGTGCCGCCTGCGCAAAAGCGTATCGTCGAGATTGCGCGTCGGATGGGACGCCCGGTGGTGGTCGCGACCCAGATGCTCGAATCGATGATCACTGCGCCCACGCCGACGCGCGCCGAAGTGTCCGACGTCGGTAACGCGATCTACGACGGTGCCGATGCCGTGATGTTGTCGGCCGAATCGGCGGCGGGCGCATGGCCGGTCGAATCGGTGGCGATGATGGACCGGATCGCAATGTCGGTGGAGGCCGATCCCAGTTTCACAGCGCGTCTGCATTTTCGCGAGACCAAGGCAGACGCGACCACTGCGGACGCACTCGCCGATGCCGCGCGCGAGATTGCGGAGACGGTTGGCGCACGGACGATCATCTGTTTCACGGTGTCGGGGTCGACGGCGCGGCGGGTGGCGCGCGAGCGGCCTTCGGTGCCGCTGCTCGTGTTGACCCCCAAGTTGCAGACGGCGCGGCGGTTGGGTCTGTTATGGGGTGTCCACGCAGTCAGTACGCGTGATATCGCCAGTTTCGAGGAGATGGTGGCCAAGGCCAAGCGCATGGCGCTGCGCCACGAACTGGCGCTTGGGGGTGAGCGGGTGATCGTTCTCGCCGGAGTGCCGTTCGGAACGCCGGGATCGACCAATGTCCTGCACGTCGTCCGGCTTACGGGCGACGAGTTGAAGGGACATAGGGATTAGGGAGGCCTGTTACCCCACACCACCGTCATCCTGAACTTGTTTCAGGATGACGAAATAAGAGAAAGCCGACGCCCGTAGGCACCGACCATCAGATCAGCCCTGGCGGGCTTTGAAGCGGCGATTCGTCTTGTTAATGACGTACGTGCGACCGCGACGGCGGATGACGCGATTGTCGCGGTGACGGCCCTTGAGGGACTTCAGCGAGTTGCGGATCTTCATGTGCGGGTGCTTTTCGTACAAAAATTGTCTGGAAAATTGAAGCGCCGCGCCTACGGCTGAGGCGTGGCGAAGTCAAGACGAATGCGCCATGATAACGACTCGTTCGTTACAGACCGTAACGCCCGACCACAGGAGTTAGTCCATGCGTATCCAATCGCTCGCCATTGCAGCCGCCCTTGCTCTCGGAGGATGTGCCGCGAGCATTCCGCCGGTTCAGGTAACGCGCTTTCACCTCGATGGGGCGATCACGCCGGGTACGATCGCGCTTTCGCCGGCAATCGGCCTCGAGCGGCAAACCTATGACGCGGCGGTCACGCGCGAACTCAACCGGCTGGGCTTCGCCAACGCCGATTCGCCGAGCGCACGGTACATAGTGTCCGTCGATATCCAGCGCGATGCCCGCGATAATGGTCCAGGTCGCTCGCCCTTCTCGATCGGCCTCGGCGGCGGTACTGGTGGCGGCTATCGCGGCGGTGGTGTCGGGGTCGGCGGCGGCATCAGCTTCCCGATCGGCAAGCGCCGCAGCAGCGAAACCGTTTTCACGCGCATTTCGGTGCGAATCACCGAACGCGCCACCGGTGCCACGGTCTGGGAAGGCCGGGCCGACACGATGGCCACGTCCAATGCCCCCGCGTCGCAGCCGGGTCTTGCCGCCGACAAGCTCGCCTCCGCACTATTCCGTGATTTCCCCGGCGTCTCGGGTCGAACGGTGACCGTGCAGTGACGATCAGTATTTCCAGCGATTTCGACGGCGGCAATATCGAGGTTCTGCGCGCTGACGGTGCGAAGTTCGACCTCGCGATTCGCAGCGACAAGGATTCGGACTTCTATCAATGGTTCTACTTCCGCGTGGCGGGCGCGGAAGGGGCCGAACTCGAATTGCGTATCACGAATTGCGGTGGCTCGGCCTATCCCCTTGGCTGGCAGAACTACAAGGCGCGGGTCAGCGAAGACGGCAGCGAATGGTCGCTGGCCGACACCTCCTATGCTGACGGTATTTTGACGATAAACCACAAGCCAACGGAAAACTGCGTCTGGTTCGCCTATTTCGCGCCATATTCCAGCGAGCAGCATCATTCACTGGTCTCACGCATCGCCACGCACGAGCATGTCGAACATCGCGTGCTCGCCGATACGCTTGACGGACGCCCGATCGACCTGCTGACACTCGGGACGGGTAATTTGCAGGTCTGGCTCTATGCGCGCCAGCATCCCGGCGAGACGATGGCCGAATGGTGGATGGAGGGCGCGTTGCATATGCTCGTGTCGGACGAGCCGGTCGCGCAGAAACTCCTTGCCGCCGCGACCTTTCATGTCGTGCCGAACATGAACCCCGATGGCAGCGCACGCGGGCATCTTCGGACCAACGGTGTCGGCGTGAACCTCAACCGCGAATGGGCTGAACCGAGCCTCCATCGCAGCCCGGAGGTGTGGCACGTCCGCGCGATCATGGATGAAACCGGCGTTGATTTCGCGATGGATGTTCATGGGGACGAAGCGATTCCCTATGTTTTTATGGCGGGGTTCGACGGGATTCCATCGTGGACGCAGCGGCAGGGCGACCTTTACGCGCGTTTCGCCAGCGACCTGGCTGCGCTGACGGTCGATTTCCAGACCCGGCATGGCTATCCGACCGCCGGTGCGGGCAAGGCCAATCTGGCGATGTCGACCAACCAGCTTGCCGAACGCTTCGGCGCGGTCAGCATGACGCTCGAAATGCCGTTCAAGGACAATGACGATGCGCCCGACGCGCGGCATGGCTGGTCGCCCGAACGGTCGCGGCAACTGGGTCGTGATTGCCTGACGGTGCTGGCGGGGATCATCGGGGAGCTTTGAGCAACCGGACGCGGGGCGGGTGGACGTCCGGCGCTTTGCTGATTATCGCCCCGCCAAACTTTCTGACAGGATACCAACCATGCCGACACTCGTCCTAATCCGCCACGGCCAGTCGGCATGGAACCTCGAAAACCGCTTCACCGGCTGGTGGGACGTGGACCTGACCGAGAAGGGTACGAAAGAGGCGTGGGCGGCAGGCGTATTGATGAAGGAAAAAGGGTATGATTTCGACCTGACCTTCACCAGTTTCCAGACCCGCGCGATCAAGACGCTGAACCTTTCGCTTGAGGCGATGGGGCGGCTGTGGTTGCCGGTCGAGAAGGACTGGCGGCTGAACGAGCGGCATTATGGCGGGCTGACCGGGCTCGACAAGGCCGAGACGGCGGCGCTGCACGGTGCGGATCAGGTGAAGATCTGGCGGCGTAGCTTCGACATCCCGCCGCCGCTGCCAGAGGAAGGCAGTCCGTGGGACCTGTCGAAGGACGAGCGCTATCACGGCATTCCGATCCCGCAGACCGAAAGCCTGAAGGACACGATCGCCCGCGTCCTGCCTTATTGGGAAGCGCGGATCGCTCCCGAACTGAAGGCGGGCAAGCGCGTGTTGATCTCGGCGCACGGCAATTCGCTGCGCGCTTTGGTAAAACATCTTTCGGGGATTTCGGACGACGAGATCACCGGCCTCGAAATCCCGACGGGTCAGCCCATCGTCTATGATCTCGCCGATGACCTGACTGCCAGGGACCGCTATTATCTGTCGGAGCGCTGAGTGTAATATGGCCCAGCGTTGCTTCCATCGGACCGCCTGATTAAGAGGCTGGGGCTTCATGTCCGATTATGCGGGCACCCTGGGGGAATGAAGCGTGGGCGATAGCGCGCCGTTGGTCGGCATCATCATGGGCAGCCAGTCCGATTGGGAAACCATGAAGGCGTGCGCCGAAACGCTGGACGCGCTTGGCGTGCCCCATGAAACACGTATCGTTTCGGCCCATCGCACCCCCGAAAGATTGTTCGAATATGCGAAAAGCGCGGCGCCGCGGGGCTTGAAAGTCATTGTGGCGGGCGCAGGCGGCGCGGCGCACCTGCCCGGCATGGCAGCGTCGATGACGCGGCTGCCGGTGCTTGGCGTTCCCATCGAGTCAAAGTCGTTGAAGGGCATGGATAGCCTGTTGTCGATCGTCCAGATGCCCGGCGGAATCCCGGTCGGAACGCTTGCGATCGGGCGGCCCGGTGCGATCAATGCCGGGTTGCTGGCGGCTTCGATCCTTGCGCTGTCCGACGACGCGCTTGCGACCCGGCTCGACGCATGGCGCGCGGCACAGACCGCCAAAGTGGCTGATTTTCCCGGATGAAGATTTGGCAGGCATGAAGATTTTCGCGCCGGGATCGACGATCGGCATCATCGGTGGCGGGCAGCTTGGGCGGATGCTCGCGATTGCGGCGGCACAACTCGGCTACCGGTCGCATATTTATAGTCCGGAGCCGAGCGGGCCTGCCGCCGACGTCTCGCCGCTCTGGACGCAGGGGGAATATGACGACCGCCCGGCCTTGGAGGCGTTCGCGGCCAACATCCATGTGGCGACCTATGAGTTCGAGAATGTCGATGCCGATCCGCTCGAGGTTCTCGCAGCCCTGGTGCCGTTGCATCCTCCGCTGGCGGCGTTGAGGATCGCACAGGACCGCATTGCCGAAAAGACGTTCGCTGCCAATCAGGGCGCGCGAACGGCGGCATGGGCGGCGGTCGATTCGCGCGAGGACCTCGACGCCGCCATCGCCGCGATCGGCACCCCGGCGATCCTGAAGACGACGCGGTTCGGTTATGACGGCAAGGGGCAGGCCCGGCTGGCTTCGCCCGAGGATGCCGACGGGGCCTATGAATCGATCGGCCGCAGTCCCGCGATCCTAGAGGCGATGGTCACGTTCGACCACGAGTTCTCGGTCATCGTCGCGCGCGGGCAGGACGGCATCAGCACGATCTGGGATGCGCCCGAAAACGTCCACATCGACGGAATTCTCGCCACATCCACGGTGCCGCCGCACGTCGATATCCTGTTGCAGCTCGAGGAGGCGAAGGCGATCGCCACGCGGATCGCAGACGCGCTCGATTACGTTGGGGTGATGGCGGTCGAGTTTTTTGCCAGCGCCGAGGGTCCGGTGTTCAACGAAATGGCACCGCGCGTCCATAATAGCGGTCACTGGACGATCGAGGGCGCAGTCGCGTCGCAGTTCGAGAACCATATCCGTGCGGTTTGCGGTCTGCCGCTCGGTGACACGACGCTGGTCACGCCGCACGTCGTCATGCAAAATCTGATCGGTTCCGACGCCGCGCGCTGGCCCGAACTGTTCGCTCAATCGGGCGCGCATGTTCACCTGTACGGGAAGCACGACGCGCCGCCCGGGCGCAAGATGGGGCACGTCACCCGCCTGTCGCATGAACCCGTCGACCAACAAGAAGGTTGAGACGCCCAGGAACGAGGTTGAGGCACTCAAGAACAAGGTTGAGAGTGGCGCGTCTCTCCCCTAGAGCCGCGCTTCGATTTTCATTGCGGGGATTTTAATGAGCGACATCATCCAGGCCGACCAGTTGCGCCTGTTCATCGAACGTATCGAACGGCTCGAAGAAGAGAAGAAGGGCATCAGCG
>JAQGKX010000128.1 GCA_028289885.1 Sphingomonadales bacterium | reverse complement strand
TCGCCGGTCAGCAACTCGCTCATGCGGTCGCCGTCATAGACGTTCATCTGGCAACCGAACGATTTGATATGGAATGATTTGGGCTGGGGGCGTGTCAAGATTTCACCGCTATACAATCGCAATGCCGCCCAAGGAAGCCGAGAGCGCGTCGGCGATGCGTTTTCGTGATTCAGCCGCGATGGATTTGCGATCCGGATACGCGGCGGGATCGATCGGCGGCAGGAAATGGACACGCACGGGGAAAGTACCGCGCCGTCTCAACAATCGCATCGCGTTCGTACCGGCGGCTTCGTCGTTGATCCACGCATAGTCGGGCACCATGGCTCCATAATCGATCAGGATCGGCTGGATCATCATCGGGCGCGGGGGCGGCGTGACGACTGCAAAAAGCGACGGCTTGAACGGCAGCAGGCTCTGTCCGTCGGTCGTGGTTCCTTCGGGAAACACAACAACCGGCTGGTGATGGTCGAGCGCATCACGCAGCGTTTCTACCTGCCGGGCGATCGTCATGCGGTCGGCCCGCGTGATGAATATGGTGCGGTTCAGCTTTGAAAGCCAACCGATCAGCGGCCAACCCGCAATCTCTGCCTGCGCGACGAACGCCGCACCCGTCGCGCCCGCCAGCACCGGAATATCAAGCAAGCTAACGTGATTGGAAACGTAGAAAACGTCGGAGCTCAGCGGGGCACCGTCGATCTGCACCACGGCACCGGCAATACGCGCGACCGATTTAAGGAAAATGCGTGGCCAGGGCGACGATAATCGCAACATGGTAAATAACAGGTGGAGCGGCACCGCCACTACCAGTGCCAGCACCAGAACCGTCAGCCTTGACGCAAGCCGGATGGTTCCGACCGCGTCAGTTCTTGCGTTCGAGTGCAACGCCATAGAGTTCCATGCGATGGTCGACGAGGCGGTAGCCAAGTTTCTCGGCGATAACTTTCTGCAGCGCCTCAAGTTCGGGATCGACGAATTCGATGACCTTGCCGGTTTCAACGTCGATCAGATGGTCGTGATGCGCTTCGGCGGCGGCTTCATACCGCGAACGACCATCGCCAAAATCGTGGCGCTCCAGAATGCCGGCTTCTTCGAAAAGACGCACCGTCCGGTAAACCGTGGCGATCGAAATCCCCTTGTCGATGGCGGAGGCGCGCGAGTGAAGCACCTCGACATCGGGATGATCTTCGGCTTCGGAAAGAACACGGGCAATGACACGCCGCTGTTCAGTTATCCGGAGACCTTTTTCGGCGCACAGCGCCTCGATATCGATTCTTCTTTGCATCACGGTGACGCTAGCTTCATTCCGGCGTCACCGCAAAAACAATCACCCATAATTATCCGCGTGCTGGTGCGGCCTTGCGACGCTTTGTACCAAGACCGATTTTCTTGGCGAGCGTGCGACGCTGCTCGGCATAGTTCGGAGCGACCATCGGATAGTCGGCGGGCAGTCCCCATTTCGTACGGTATTGATCCGGGGTCATCTGATAATGCGTCATCAGGTGGCGCTTCAGCATTTTCAGCTTCTTGCCATCTTCCAGGCAGACGACATAATCGGGCTTGATCGACGTGCGGATGGAAACGGCGGGTTCCTGCTTGATCACAGGAGCAGCGGTGGGCTGGTCAAGCTTGCTGAGCGCACCATGAACATTGGCGATCAGCGCAGGCAAATCATTGACCGAAACGCTATTGTTGCTCACATGCGCCGCGACAATGTCGGCGGTCAGCGTGATAAAGGTTTCCTGCAACTCTGACATTTCAGCCATCTAATATTCCATTCCATTGTCTTCGGCGCATTGGCGCTCGGTGGTTGATACTACCCGTTTAGCCAACCTATACATTTATTGCTTGCATAAAAGCTATAAATTTACCGCAACACTCGACGATACGTTTCAGCGTCGAACACTTCGCCGCCCCGCCCGCGATAATAGCTCTTGCGGATGCCGACTTTTTCAAAGCCGGAACAGACATATAGTTTGGAGGCAGGGTTACCCGAACGAACTTCGAGAAATATCGCGGTTGCCTGTTCGGAAACTGCCGAAGCCACGACATTTTTTAGCAGACGACCGCCAACACCGCGTCTCTGCATTGTTGGATCGACGCCCAACATCATCAATTCACATTCTTCGGCTATCGTCCGTGACAGTGCAAAACCCAATAATAAATTGTCGCGCGCGAGTACAAGTCGCGTGCCCGGCATGGTCATTAGCGCAAGGCACTGGCTCGCAGTCCAGGCCTCTCCGAACCGGGGATCGAAGGCAGCGGTCATGACTTTCATCAGCTCGGGCAAATCGCTCGCCGATCCATCGACTATCGCAACGTCCGTCATGCCGGGACAGCCATCGGCTTGGCATCGGCCCCGCGCCCGTAAATCGGCACCGCAGGCAGTGTGGCGAGATCCAGGGGCAGGAACAGCGCATCGCAGGCGTTCAGCGATCGATCGATCGCTACGCCGCAGCCCTTGATGGCAACGATCATCCCGGCGGCATTACCAATCACGATGGCCCCGGATATTTCGGCTGCCCCATCGGGCAGCATCGATGCCATATCACCGGAAGCTCGCAACGGATCGGCCTCGAACGACTGGATGAAAACCTCGCCGTGCCCGGCATTTATGGCGACGGTGACGGCGTGGTCGGGGTCTTCGGTGCCATATCCCGCGGCGAGCAAGGACAGCGACGAATAGCCGTGAACACTTGCCCCCCATCCAAAGCCGAGGCCCCGGGCAGCGGCGACGCCGACCCGGATTCCTGTGAAGCTACCCGGCCCGCAATCGACCAGAACAGACTCAGCTCGACCCCCTTCGGGCAATGCCGCAATCATCGGGAGCAGCCGTTCGGCATGGCCGCGCCCGACGTTTTCATGTGCGGATGCGACCACCGCCCCGTCTTGCAGCAAGGCGACCGAACAGACCGACGTCGCCGTTTCGATCACAAGGGTCCTCACTTTATAGTGTTGAACCGGTCGAAGCCGGGTCGCGGAAGGCGATCGAACACACTCGATGGCTCGCCGTAACCGACCGTCGCGATGAAATTCGATTTGATCGTCGTACCCGCAAAGAATTCGGCATCGACGGCGGCATTGTCGAAACCCGACATTGGGCCGGTATCCAGACCAAGCGCACGTGCCGCGAGAATGAGATAAGCGCCCTGCAACGACGAATTCCGAATCGCGCTCAGTTCGATCAGCGCATCGTTACCGAGGAACCAGCTGCGCGCATCGGCGGGCGGGAACAGTTCGGGAAGAAGATTATAGAACTCCAGGTCCATGCCGATGATGACGGTCACCGGCGCGCTCAGGATCTTGGCTTGGTTCGCCGCGCTGGAGAAGCTGGCGAGCTTTGCTTTCGCCTCGGCGCTTTCAACCCAGACCAGACGCGCTGGCAGCATGTTGGCCGAGGTCGGGCCAAATTTCATCAGCTCCCAGATCGCGTCCATCTGTTCGTGGCTGACGGGCTTGTCGGTATAGCCATTGTAACTGCGCGCGGTGCGGAAAAGCTGGTCGAGGGCGACGTCGTTGAGCGGTTCGGCCATAGAATTCGGTCCTTCTTCAGACCGCGAAAACTCCGGTCACCTCGGGCACATAGTGTTTCAGCAGGGATTCGATACCTTGTTTCAACGTCGCCGTCGAAGAAGGGCATCCGGCGCAGGCACCCTGCATCTTCAGATAGACGTTACCCTTGTTGAAACTTTGATAAATGATGTCACCACCATCCGCCGCGACGGCGGGACGCACGCGCGTTTCGATCAGGTCCTTGATCTGGTCGATGATGTCGGCATCTTCGGGGCTGTCTGTCGAAACATCAGCCGAGACCGCGATCCCGCCAGCAGTAACCGGCTTAAACAACGGTATGCCGCCGGCGAAATGATCGAGCAGGATCGACAGAACGTCGGGCTTAAGGTCGGCCCAATTGCTGCCCGGCCCCGCCGTGACCGATACGAAATCGCGCCCGAAGAACACGCCCTCGACGTCGCCCAGCGTAAACAGCGCCTCCGCGAGCGGCGAAGCCTCGGCCTCCTCCGGCGTCGCGAAGTCGCGCGTGCCCATGTCCATGACGGCACGACCCGGCAGGAATTTCAGGGTCGATGGGTTCGGGGTGGTCTCGGTTTCAATCAGCATAAACGCTATGTGGGCCGCCCCAACGTCCTGATCAAGGATAAGGTTGCATTTATGCGACTAACCTGCCATATCCTGTTGCAGCGCAGCGAAGCGATACTCGTTTTCGCAGGTCGGCCAGCGTGATTTTCCGTTCATTCGGACAGGCTCGACCCCTTGACGCTCTCAGCCAATCGGCTTCCCCTTTCACGCGGGTTGTCACAACCTCCCGCTTGTCCAGCGCGCCTTTCGGTATGCGCGGGCCACGCCATATTTGAAAGTTAC
>JAQGKX010000079.1 GCA_028289885.1 Sphingomonadales bacterium | reverse complement strand
CAAGGGACAGTGCCACAGAAAACAAACCGCCACAGGTTTTCGGACCTTAATGTTTCGGCATGGCAAGGGCGAAACGGTGCGGTAAAAGCGCACCGCGCGACGGGCAACCGCCGCGGCACGGCAAACCCCACCTGGAGCAAGACCGAATAGGGACGGCATATGGGCCTGCTCGGCTCCGTCGTCCGGGTTGGTTGCTTGAGGCCGTGTGCAAATACGGTCCTAGAGGAATGGTCGCACATCATGCTTCTGCATGAGGACAGAACCCGGCTTACAGACCCTCTGGCATTTTTCCCAAAGAGAGCGCTGAATACGAATCCGAAGTGGACCGGGTTGCTGTTGCAACAATAGGTGACGTGCTGGCAGACAGGACGAACATGACGCAAGGGGTTGGTGAACAGGGCGAAACCTTCGATATCGCTGTTATCAGCGGTGTGGGGGTCGGCGGCATGGGGAAAGCCAAGGCCAGTCGCGTTAAGGACCCTTACGGGTTTTGGGCGAGCCAGGAACTGACCCTGACATGGGCCGACGATCGGGCGATCATCTCGGCACCGCGATGGGATCGGGCGACGTGGGACCGGCGTCTTGCCTTGATGCTTGGCACGCTGGCCATCCTTTCCTCCATTAGTGATTCGGCGGGTTCGACGCTGCGCTGGCTGTTTTCCGGCAAGAAGGTCACCCGCACCGATGCTGAGGATATGCTCGCGATCTGGTTGAGGGAGTTTGCGCCGCCGGTGATGGATATCATCGAATTTCAGGTCGAGCAGCAAGAGGGGCAACGATTTCTGCGCACGATCGGGCTATTTGCGATCGTCGACCACGAGATCGAAGCCATAGTCGGCGAAGATGATGGTGAACTTGCGCGAATGGTCGGCCATCTTGCGCAAGAAGTTCTGCGTACCGGTCCTGTCAAAACCGACAGTGTTACCGGGCCGGACGGTGGTAAATTTCGCCTTAATGATTTGGCGGACACCAGTGGCGCGTGCCAGATGATCCGGATAACGCCAGAATATACTTAGGATCATTGCTTAATTACGTGCATTTCGTGAGTTTCACAGGCATTGGACCGCTTAAGTAACGAATCGGGGGCGTTCGAACTTGAGGCTGCATTTTGCGATGGTGAACACCAGAGGTTCACGCGATTATATGGAGGGATGGCAACGGCATCACCTCATTCCGCAGCAATGCACGAGGGATGCGCGCACCCGGTCGTTCTTTTCGGCGATGCACGATGTCGGTTTTCGGCTGAATGACTTCCGGACCAACGGTATCCTGTTGCCATCGACACACGCGCAGGCCGCGCTGGCGGGGCTGCCAGTACATTCGGGACCGCACCCCGAATATAATATGAAGATTATCGACGCGGTTGGCTTCATTGCCCGGCGCTTCAATTTCGCCAGCGACCGCCGGGAAGCACACGCCGCCTTGTCGCATGTGCGCCTCATCCAGGCACGCCTGCGCATCAGCATGTATCAGGACCGCCCGACACCGATCGACAATATCGAGACACCCACCATATTGAAGCGCAGCCGGGTCATCGACCGCGCGATCGACACGCTTATGGCGCGGGTGAACAATGGCATGACCGCGGTGAAAGATTAGTCCCTTTGCACTTTGGCGCGGCTTTGCGTAGTCGCTACCCGTGGTGACCGAATTCCAGAACGTGCGGCTGGCCGCCCTGATAATCGTCGATGATGCCCTGACAACACCGCTGGTGCTTGGCCGCTCGCTTACCGAACTGCAGATTGCCCGCGTCGTTTCTTTGGGCGCGCGGCATGTCGTCTGCCTGGTCCGGCAGGTCTCCCCGCAATTGCTGGGCGTTGCCGATCATCTGCGCGCCAACGGCCTGACGATCGATATCGTTCGAAGCGTTGCCGACGCGGCGGATGCCATTCACCCCGACGAGACCGTTTTCCTTGTCGCGTCGCAGGTCCTTATCTCGACGCGCACCCTGGGTATGCTGCTCGATAGCGGTGTTTCGTCGTTGCTTTGTGTCGCCAACTCGCCCGCTTCGCCGCAGTTCGAGATCATCGACGCTGCAATGCGCTGGGCGGGTTATGCACTGCTTGACGGGGCAACGCTCCGGCGGGTGGCCGGGATGGTCGGAGACTGGGACGCCGCATCGACGCTGCTGCGCCATCTGGTACAGGAAGGCGCGCATCGTGTCCTGCTTGATGGCGATCAGCTTGCCAGTGCGATGCTGGTGATAAGGAGCGATGCCGAAGCCCTGAGCGCAGGCCGCAAATTGCTCAACGACAATATCGAGGGGGGTCAAGGCCTCGGCTCCTACTGGATCGGCAAACCCATCAGCGGCTTCCTCGCCAGACTGGCGGGCGAACTCGGGTTGAAGAGCAAGGTCATCGAATATGCGGCGGTGGGTGCTGCGCTGGTCGCGGCGCTCGTCGGGCTTGCCGGGTGGCTGGGCTTTGGGCTTTTCATCCTGCTGCTCGCTTTTTTCGCGAGGGCCGCAGCGACCCGCCTCGCTTCAGCGGTTGGCGAACTCAATCCGAGCGACCGGCTGTTCCGGACGATCTTGAGGGGCACGGCCATCATGATCGTTGGCGCCTGTGCCGTGACGCTGGCATCGCGGACGGGCCAATGGGGATGCCTTTTGCTGGGTGCTCTGCTGATTGGATCGCATGCCCTGATCATCCAGCGCCGCATGCTGAAATCCGGCACCTCCAGGCCGAATCGATGGATGAGCGACATGCTGAGCACTGTGGTCATCCTGCTATTGGGAATCGCATCGACGTTGCCGGTCACTGGACTGTTCATCGCCAGCGTTCATGCGGTCGGCAGTTATCTCTGGATGCAGCGCCCGGTCAGTGGAGATTTCGATACTGCTTAGCGCCCTCTTAACCGTAGCTGCGCTAGGGAAGTGGAATGTGGCCAACTGCCCCTTCGACTTTTATGCCCCTGATACGCGCTTTTGCCGTGGGGAAAAGCCGTGCCTGATATCGTCGCGGGCCGGATCAGTTCGGCAGGTCATCTGATTTCGGCGGACGATGCGCTGTTGCGATTGCAGCAGCGGGCGGGCGGGCTGCTGGGGGGACCGCTGGCGGTTCCGTCGCTTGCCGGTGTCGCCCGACTGGCCCGTACCCTGGGAATATTGATATCACGCAGTGTCATCTGCGCCGATGGCGACCATGACGTCGAATTGCTCGTCCGCGCGCGCCTCGATCGCGAGGATGTCGTCCTGTCGATCGGCGGATGGACACCGCGACCGCAGCGACAGCCATGGCTGGTCGGTGAGGACGTGCCTGCTTTAAAGCCCGAAGCTCCCGAAAAGATGGTGTGGGTCACCGATGCCAAGCTCGACATCGTAGAGGCGTCCGGTCCCGAAAACAGCAACATTACAGGCAAAAGCCTGACCGAGGTTTTCCGTCTCATCGAGGATGAATTCAGCGCAATGCCGATTCTGGCGGCGCTGGCGACGGGCAGCGACTTTACCAATCAGTTTGCCACGATGCGGGCTCACCCCGAATATGAGGTGTCGCTCTCCGGTCAGGTCCTGCGCGACGATCTCGGGAACTTTGCCGGCCTCTCGGGCAGTACCGACAAGGTTCCGTCCGATATTACCGAAGACCCCACACCCGAACCGGCGGCTGGACCAGCCTTTACCGAACGTCTCGACGCCGCATTACGCGCGCCATTGGGTCGGATCGTCGCCAGTGCCGATAGCATCAGCGCGCAGGAAGATGGGCCGCTGCGTCGGGACTATGCCGATTATGCCGGCGACATCGCGAGCGCCGCGCGACATTTGCTGACTTTGGTCGATGACCTGTCCGACCTGCACATGCTCGAAAGTCCCGATTTCAAGGTCGATATCGAGGAAGTCGATCTCGCCGATCTGGCTAGGCGCGCTGCGGGGCTGTTGAAAGTGCGGGCGGCGGATCGGAATATAAAGATCGATCTGCCGGGGGCCGAGGACACGTTGCTCGCGCGCGGCGACTTTCGACGCATTCTCCAGATTCTCGTGAATTTGATCGGAAACGCGATACGCTATTCCCCGACCGACGGCATGATCTGGCTGCGGATCGAGCGCGACGCCGACACCGTGGTGATGATCGTGGCGGATCAGGGCAAGGGGATCGCCCAAGAGGATCAGGCGCGCATCTTTGAAAAGTTCGAGCGTGTCGATCCGTCCGAACCCGGTGGCAGCGGGCTCGGACTGTTCATCTCCCGTCGCCTGGCTCAGGCGATGGGTGGCGACATCGTGGTCGATTCAGGAATGGGGCAGGGCGCGCGTTTCGTGCTGACGCTCCCCGCCGCCGATTAGCGTTCGGCTACTGGCACATAATCGCGCTGCGTCGGGCCGGTATAAAGCTGGCGCGGGCGACCGATCTTCTGCTCGGGGTCGGAGATCATCTCGTTCCACTGCGCGACCCAACCGACTGTGCGGGCGAGGGCGAACAGCACCGTGAACATCGTCGTCGGGAAACCGATCGCCGACAGGATCACGCCCGAATAGAAATCGACGTTCGGGAACAGTTTCTTCTCGATGAAATACGGATCGTTCAGCGCCATTTCCTCGAGCTGCAAGGCCACGTCGAAGATCGGATCGGTGACGTTCAGTTCCTTCAGAACCTCCCGAACGGTCTGCTGCATCACCGTCGCGCGCGGATCGTAGTTTTTGTAGACGCGGTGCCCGAAGCCCATCAGGCGGAACGGATCGTTCTTGTCCTTGGCGCGCTCGATATAATGCGGAATGCGATCGGGCGTACCAATCTCACGCAGCATGTTCAGCGCCGCTTCGTTCGCGCCGCCATGCGCCGGACCCCAAAGACAGGCGATACCCGCCGCGATACATGCGAATGGGTTGGCGCCCGACGAACCGGCGAGGCGGACAGTCGAGGTCGAGGCGTTCTGCTCGTGATCTGCATGGAGAATGAAAATCCGGTCCATCGTCTTTTCGATGATCGGGTTGACTTCATAGGGCTCAGCCGGATTGCCGAACGTCATGCGCAGGAAGTTGCCGGTGTAGGACAGATCGTTCTGCGGATAGAGGAATGGCCGACCGACCGAATATTGATATGCCATTGCCGCAATCGTCGGCATCTTGGCGATCAGGCGATGGGACGCGATCATGCGCTGCACCGGGTCGGTAATCTCGGTCGAATCGTGGTAGAAGGCACTCAGCGCACCGACCGCACCGCACATGATCGCCATTGGATGGGCGTCGCGGCGGAAGCCACGGAAGAACGTCGCCATCTGCTCATGGAGCATGGTGTGGCGGGTGATCGTGTTGGTGAACGTGTCCAGCGTCGGCTTGTCGGGGAGTTCGCCGTTCAGCAACAGATAGCTGACTTCCATAAAGCTCGACTTTTCGGCGAGCTGGCCGATCGGGTAGCCGCGGTGGAGCAGCACCCCCTCGTCACCGTCGATATAGGTAATCGCGGAGTCGCACGAAGCGGTCGAGGTGAAGCCCGGATCATAGGTAAACGCGCCGGTCTGGGCATAGAGTTTACGGATATCGATGACGTCGGGACCGACTGATCCCGACAGGACTTTATAATCGAAATCCTTGCCTTCGAAATTCAGCTTTGCTGGTGCATCCGCCATGGTCGAACTCCTCTAGAGATTTATGAAGCGCGCGATGCGCTGTCTGTCAGGCAATCGTCAAGCCGCCCAAGTGATTCCTCGCGACCGAGGAGCACCAGCACGTCGAATATTCCCGGCGAGGTCGTGCGACCCGTCAGCGC
>JAQGKX010000081.1 GCA_028289885.1 Sphingomonadales bacterium | reverse complement strand
TCGGCCACAACGACCTCAACGTTGCGCGTCTACCATTCCGCCACGACCGCACAGTCATGTGCTTTCCGGGCCAGACCGAAACCGGGGCCGGGAAGCAGGTAGGAGCGCGCCCCTAGCAAAGCCGATGGCTCGCTGCAATGGGCGGTTTGTCCGAACGGCAACACTCGGCTAGGCGCGCGTCATGGATGGGCAGGAAAATACGGGTCGCATGAAAATCATGTGCGAAGCCCGCACGCTGCTGGCACTGGCATGGCCCGTCGTTATGTCGAGCCTCAACTGGACATTGCTCCATATTACCGACATCGCCTTTGTCGGTCAGGCGGGGACGGCCGAAGTTGCCGCATTCGGGGCCAGCCGCGCGCTGACCTACATCGCCATCGTCGCCGGACTTTCGGCGCAGGCGGGCGTTCTGGTCTATACGTCCCGTGCGGATGGCGCTGGTGACAGGGCCCAGACGGGGCAGGTGCTGCGCAGCGGCCTGCTGCTGGGTGCCGCATGCGGACTGACCGCATGCGCTATTCTTTCACTGTTTGCGACGTCGCTGCTCCGAGCCATCGGCGTTGCTCCGGAACTTGTACCCGTCGCTTCGTCGGTCGTTCGCGTAATGGCGTTTTGCTACCCGGCATCGCTGGTGATGACCGCCGCCTCATATTGGCTCGAGGGGATTAGCCGCCCGCGCCCAGTCATGGCCGTGAACCTGGCTATGTTACCGGTAAATGCCGTGCTGGCATGGGCACTGTCCGGCGGCCATCTCGGGTTTCCGATGCTCGGCGCTGTCGGGGCCGCTATTGCGACGCTGGCCTGCGTCTGGGCGGCGACAATCTTCACGCTGCTTGCGGCATGGTTTGCCGATGGTGACGGCTCACGCACCGTTCGCGACACATCACGCGCCGCATGGATGAAGGCCTGGCGCGGCGTCCCGGCACTTGCGTCCTTCGGCGTCGTCCCTGCGATTGCCGCGGCGCTCGAACTCGGCGGCTTTTCGTGGTTGATCGTCCTCTCGACTCAATTGGGGGATGAAGCTGCTCATGCCTTCCAAATTGTCTTCACGCTCCACAACCTGACCTTCGCACTGGGGCTAGGCATGGGTTCAGCGGCGGGGGTGCGTGTCGGCAACGCGGTTGGCGCGGGCAATTATCATGAGACACGATCGCGTGCCTTGATCGCGGCGTCCTTGTCGGCTTGCCTGACCGGGGTTGCAGCCGGGATACTGGCCATTGCAGCGCTTCCGATAACATCGGCCTATCCTGCGACGCCAGCTGTCCACCAACTCGCGGCGGGGATGCTCCTTCTCTGGACGCCATTCATCCTGTTCGACGGTGCGCAAGTCGTGTTCAGCTACGCGCTGCGCTCACTCGGCGATCAGGTTGCTGCGGGCATCGTGGGTATCTGTGCCTTTTTCGTCGTCACAGGCGGTCTGGGCTGGTTTCTGGTGCATCATGGCTGGGGTCCGCGCGGACTGGTCTTTGCGTCCGGCGGCGGCATGGTCGTGGCGGCGATCCTTATGGGCGCGCGGCTGATGATCGTTACTTCGGCGCTTCCCCGGAGAAACTGAGGTTCAGCGCTTTTGCACCCTTCGGAACGTCGATCTCTGCTGAATCGAATTCGATGCTCGCCTTCGCTCCAATCGTCCGCCGTGGTGGAGTGATTGTCCAGCCATAGACCACGCGTCCCCGTGAATCGCGCAGTTCGGCCAATATGTCGGGCACTCGCTGTTGCTCCGACGTCGGGTTTACCACGCGTCCGGTCAGCGCAAAAAGTTCGTTGCCACTCGGCAGCGTCCGGCGGTCGGGCTTGCGCGGGACCTGAAGCAGCAACGGCACATCGACATTGCCGATCGGCAGGCCGATCCGTGCGAGCCATGTCGGCGTTCCAAAATACTGGATCGCGCCGACGCCGCCGAGCAAGGTCAGTGCCGCGATCACGGCAGCAATCGTCCACAGCCGCGCCGGGTTTCGCCGCGGCTGGAAGGGTGGTTCATGCGCGAAGGCATCATAGTCCGGCTGCTCGGACACCATAGGCTGAACGCGATCCGGCTCGACGCGTACCGGCGCGGCGACCGGCGGCGCTGGTGGCGCGGGCATGACTTCTGCGGGTTCGTCTGGCTTAAGCGAAGACGGCACCGGGTCCGCAGGAGTTGGTGGCGGCGGCAAGTTCACGATGGCCGGTTCCTGGAACCAGCTATGGCGGCATGACGCGCAACGAACCTGTCGACCGGACGGACCGACGGCGCTGTCGGGAACGACATAGCGCGTTCGGCATTCGGGGCAGGACAGGATCATAGGCGGCAATACTCGACTGTCACAGAATTGATGTGATCGTTAAGCACTGTCGGGCGGGTCGGTGCAAGTCCCCCTGCGATCCATCGAATCCTCACCGCGTCCTTTACGCCATTCGTCCACCATGCGAAGGCGGGGCGGGGACGATCGCACGTGGGGTAGAATGGCCAATATCGTTCAATTCGATAACGTCGGCCTGCGCTATGGCACGGGCGCGGAAACGCTGTCCGACTTGAGCTTCAGCCTGACGCGAGGTCAGTTCTATTTCCTGACCGGTCCGTCGGGTGCGGGGAAAACGTCGCTGCTCAAGCTTCTTTACCTCTCGCAACGACCCAGTCGCGGCCAGATCCGCATGTTTGGCGAAGATCTCGTCACCGCAAGCCGCGATCGCCTTCCGGCATTCCGGCGACGCATTGGCGTGGTGTTTCAGGATTTCCGCCTCGTGTCGCATCTGTCGGCATTCGATAACGTAGCGCTCCCACTGCGGGTTTCGGGTGTCGATGAGCGCGAGATTGCCGCCCCGGTGCGAGAAATGCTCGCATGGGTGGGCCTCGAGGATCGTGCAAGCGCGCGTCCGGCGACGCTATCCGGCGGGGAGCAGCAGCGCGTCGCCATCGCCCGCGCGGTTATTGGTCGCCCGGACTTGCTGGTGGCCGATGAGCCGACCGGCAACGTCGATCCTGAAATGGCGCAGCGCCTGTTGCACCTGTTCGACGGCTTGAACCGCTTGGGTACAACCGTGGTGGTCGCCACGCATGACCTTCATTTGCTCAGTCGGATCGGCTCGGCGCAGATGATGCGGCTCGACAAGGGAAAGCTGTCCGATCCAACCGGCGCACTGCGTCACCCGGTACGCGAGGAGGACCGCGCGAATTCGATGAGCGGTGGGTCCTGATGCCGATATTTTCCACATCCGCCGCCGATCGCGGGCTGCTGCCAGAGGGGCGACTGGCCGGACCAATGCCCTGGGTCGTCGCGATCATGACGTTTTTGACGGTGCTGGCGGCGGCGGCGGGACTTGGCCTGGGTGGTGCGGCGTCGGGGCTGGGCCAGGAACTCGCCGGACGACTGACCATCCAGATTGTCGAGGCAAACCCCGATTTGCGCGAGCGTCAGGCGCGTGGAGCGCTCGCCGAACTTTCGCATCTGTCGGCTGTGTCGGCATATTCGCGCGTTGACGAGGCGAAGATGCGTCTCCTCCTCGAACCGTGGCTCGGTCGCGATGGCCTGTCCGGGGACTTGCCCGTTCCCGTGCTGATCGATGTAACGTTGGCCAAGGGCCAAGCGCATGATGTCGCCGACGTGCGCCAGGCGATCGGCGCCGTGGCACCGTCAGCCACGATAGAATTGCATGCCAAATGGCTCGGCCCGCTTGAGGGTTTGCTGTCGACGTTGCGCTGGCTTTCGGTCGGACTCGTCGCGCTGATGGCTGCCGCCATGGCTGCTGCGGTCGTTCTGGCGGCTCGCGCTGCGCTCAACACACATCGCGCCACGATTGATGTCATGCACCTGATGGGTGCAACCGACCGTCAGGTCGCCCGCCTTTTTCAGCGTCGTGCCGGGCTCGACGCCTTGTTCGGCAGCCTTCTCGGGTTCACGGGTGGGTTCATGGTTGTCCTGTTTATCGCCAGTCGCCTTGGTGCGGTCGGGGCCGCGCTGTTCGATGCCGGCGGCCTTGGCTGGATGGACTGGCTTGTCATCGTTTTCGTTCCTGCGGCGGCGGTGGCACTGGCGATCGTTACTGCCCGCGCAACTGTGCTGCGCGCGTTGGCGAGGATGCTATGATCCGGCGCATGATTTCGCTGGCCGTGCTGCTATGGGTACTCGGCTTCGTCCTGTTCGTCGTCACGCTTCCCCGGTCCGCCGACGATCGGTTCACCGATGCCATCGTCGTGCCCACCGGCGCACCGGGGCGTATTCCCCGTGGCCTGGCGCTGCTTCAGGCAGGCAAGGCGAGGCGTATGCTGATCACCGGCGTCGCGCGAGAGGTAAAGCCGCACGAACTGGCGCTCACAAATAACGTCCCCATCACAGTCTTCGCGCAGGGTGTCGATCTTGGCCATGAAGCCGTCGATACGCGGTCGAATGGCGAGGAAACCGCTAAGTGGCTGGCGACACGTCATTACCGCAGCGTCCGGCTCGTCACGACCGACTGGCACATGCGTCGCGCCCGTTTCGAACTCGAACACGCTATCGGAGACAAGATCGTGATACTGCCCGATGCCGTGGTCAGTGAAGCGGGCCTGACCGTCTTGCTGAAAGAATATAACAAATATCTGTTCCGCCGCGTTGCCGTGCTGGGCGGCCTGTGACCCAGATCGTGACGTTCCTGCGCTCGCTGCTGTTCAACATTATCTTCTATATCGGCAGCGTCCCGCTTGTTATCGGCGCTGCGCTTTCCGTACCATTTGGTCAGAGCGCGGTTATCGCGTCATCGCGCGTCTGGGCGCAATTTCACCATTTGTGCGTGCGCTGGCTGCTCGGTATCCGAACGGTGGTGGAAGGGGAGTTCCCAACCGGCGCGGTAATTATTGCCATGAAGCATGAGGCGATGCTTGAGACCATAGAGGTTCTTCGCCTGATCGAGCGTCCCGCCGTCGTGTTCAAGGCCGAACTGTTGAATATTCCGGTCTGGGGCCGGGCTGCGCTGAGTCACGGCGTCATCCCCGTTGCGCGTGAAACCGGCTCAGCGGCATTGCGCCGAATGCTGAAAGCCGCGCGCGAGGCGGTGACACTCGATCGCCCGATCCTGATCTTTCCCGAAGGAACCCGCGTCGCGCCCGGCGAGCAACCGCCGCTCCGTGCGGGCATCGCAGGACTTTACAAGACCCTCGGCCTTCCTGTCGTACCAGTGGCGGTCAACAGCGGCCGCCTCTGGCCAAGGCGCAAGTTCCTTAAACATAGCGGCATTGTCACTATGCGGATCGGTGAACCTATCCCACCGGGCCTCGGTCGCGAGGAGATCGAAACCCGCATTCACACCGCGATCAATGTCCTCAACCGTCATTCTGGCGAAGGCGGGGATTCATCAGGTCGCGAACCCATCCCATCCAATACCTAAGTGCGAACGGATTCTCGCCTTCGCGGGAATGACGGGACTTATTTCAATGATCCGACCTCCCAAAGTCGGGCCGTTCATCATCCTGCCCCTGCTCGATGATACTACGCCGTACAGCGCGTGTGCGCGTGAAAAGGTCGAACAGTGCGTCGCCATCCCCCCACCGAATGGCGCGCTGCAGCGCGGTCAGGTCTTCGCTGAACCGCTGCAACATCTCGAGCACCGCGTCCTTGTTCGTCAGGAACACATCACGCCACATCGTCGGGTCCGACGCTGCAATCCGGGTGAAATCGCGGAAACCACCCGCCGAATATTTGATGACCTCCGACTGCGTCACGCTCTCCAGGTCGGAAGCCGTGCCTACAATCGTATAGGCAATCAGATGCGGCAAATGGCTCGTGATCGCCAGCACCTTATCGTGATGCGCAGGCTCCATGATCTCGACATCGGCCCCCAGCCGCTTCCAGAACTCGGTCACCCGCACCACCGCAGCCTCCGGAGTGCCCGAAACCGGCGTCAATATGCACCACCGCTTGTGAAACAGCGACGCAAACCCCGCTTCCGGCCCGCTCCGCTCGGTTCCTGCCACCGGATGCGCTGGCACTACGGCATTGTTCGGCAACGCCGCCGCCAGAGCCGTGGCGACGCCTGCCTTTGAAGACCCGACATCGCTGACCACTGTTTCGGGCGGCAGATCGGCAGCGATACTCTCCGCAACTTCGCCCATCGCGCCAACCGGGACGCACAGGATCACCAGATCGGCATCGGTCACGGCAGCGCCTGCCGTGTCGGTCACATCGTCGCACAGGTCCAACGCGCGCACCGTCTCACGAACAGCCGGGTCGCCGTCATGCCCGGTCAAATGCACCGTCGGCATGGTATCGCGCACCGCTCGCAGTATCGACGACCCGATCAGCCCCAATCCGATGACGGAAATCCGCGCAAAAGGAAGCATCAGGCCAGTTCGCCAGTATTTTGGGCAACAATGTCACGCAATGCCGCAACCAGCCCGAGCATTTCTTCTTCGGTCCCGATCGTAATCCGCAGCCCATGCCCCAGCTTCTGCCCCGGCAACCACCGCACGATGTAGCCGTGATCCATCAGCGCGTTGTACGTCGTCTCTGCCGTCAAACTGCCCTCGAACAGCACGAGCAGAAAATTCGCCTTCGACGGCACGACGCGCAGGCCGGCATTGCCCAGCTTGCCTATCTCCTCGACCAGCCAGTTCCGCCACCGGATGTTATGGGCCCGGCTATTCTCGATAAAGGTCTTCGCCCCCAGCGCCGCAATTGCGGCCGTCTGCCCCGCCGTGGTCACGTTGAACGGCGCACGGATGCGGTGCATCGCGTCGACCGCCGCCGCCGACGCATAGCCCCAGCCGATGCGCTCCGCCGCCAGCCCGTGAATCTTTGAAAACGTCCGCGTGATCAGCACATTCGGCTCGCTCTTGGCCAGCTCAAGCCCGCCATCGTCATCGGCGTCCTCCAGATATTCGGCATAGGCTTGGTCTAGGACCAGCATCACCGATTTCGGCAGCCCGGCATGCAGGCGCGCAATCTCCGCCTTCGCCGTGTAAGTCCCCGTCGGGTTGTTCGGATTGGCCACGAAAACGATCCGTGTCCGATCGGTCACAGCCGCCAGCACCGCATCGACATCGGTCGCATAGTCCTTGTCCGGGGCAATCACCGGAACCGCCCCGACCCGCCGCGTCGCGATCTCGTAAACCGCAAAGCCGTAGCGTACGAAGATCACCTCATCGCCCGCTCCGGCATAGGCACCCGCGACCAGATGCAGCACCTCGTCCGACCCCGTCCCGTAAATCACCCGCGCCGGATCGAGCCCGTAATGCGCGGCGATCTTCTCTCGCAACGCCGCCGCTCCCGCGTCCGGATAACGCTCCAGATCCCTCACGTGCGCCGTGAAACCAGCCCGCGCCGCCTCGCTCGTCCCAAGTGGATTTTCGTTGGACGACAGCTTGGCCACTTTGCGCCCGTCGTCAGTTGTCGAACGCCCCGGCACATAGGGTGCGATTGCCATGATCCAGTCTTTTGGGCGGGGCGCTTCGGTCTCTATTGTCATGCGCGCTGCACTAGCCCCCCACCGCGCGCGTTGACAAGGCAAGCGCCCGCGCACATCTCGCAAGCACGATGACGACCGACCAACGCTACGGTCCCGACCGGCGGGTGACATTGCCGGGACCGCTCGCGCTCGACGGCGGCGCGACGCTATCCCCTGTCGAAATTGGCTATGAGACCTACGGCACGCTGAATGCCGACAAATCCAATGCGATCTTCATCACCCACGCGCTGACCGGCGACCAGCACATCGCATCGCCCCATCCCATAACCGGAAAACCCGGCTGGTGGGTCCGCATGGTCGGCCCTGGCAAGCCGATCGACACCGAGCGCTTTTTCGTGATCTGCTCGAACGTCATCGGCAGCTGCATGGGCTCGTCCGGCCCCGGCAGCCTCGCGCCCGACGGCAAGCCTTTCGCCATGCGCTTTCCGGTCATCACCATCCGCGACATGGTCCGCGCCGAGGCCCTGCTGCTCGACCATCTCGGCATCGAAGCTCTTCATGCCGTAGTCGGCGGCTCGATGGGCGGGATGCAGGCATTAAGCTGGGCCGCGACCTTCCCCGACCGCGTGCGGGCAGCACTCATCATCGCTTCGACCGCGCGCCACTCGGCCCAGAACATCGCCTTCCACGAAGTTGGCCGTCAAGCCATCATGGCCGACCCCAACTGGCGCGGCGGAGAATATTATGCAGACGGCGTCTCCCCCGCCGCCGGCCTCGCCGTCGCGCGCATGGCCGCGCACATCACCTATCTTTCGGAATCCGGCCTTACAGAAAAATTCGGTCGCCGCCTGCAGGCCCGCGAGTCTAAGACCTTTGGCTTCGACGCCGATTTCCAGGTCGAAAGCTACCTCCGCCATCAGGGGCTAAGCTTTTCCGATCGCTTCGATGCCAACTCCTACCTCTACATCACCCGCGCCATGGACTATTTCGATTTGGCCGAGGAACATGGCGGCATGCTCGCGAACGCTTTCCGTGGTTCCAAAACGCGCTTCTGCCTCGTCAGCTTCGACACTGACTGGCTCTATCCGACCTCTGAATCGCGCAGCGTCGTCCACGCCCTGAACGCATCAGGTGCCCCCGCCAGCTTCGTCGAACTGTCCGCGCCCTTCGGTCACGACAGCTTCCTGCTCGACGTGCCCGCCCTCGACCGAGTTGTGTCGGGTTTCCTGAGTCCGCACCTGTAATGCCCTTGCGCGCCGACCTTGCCATCATAGCCGACCACGTGCGCACCGGCGCGCGCATTCTCGACGTTGGCTGCAGCACCGGCGCGCTCATGGCCGAACTCCGCGACCGCAAAGGCGTTGACGCGCGCGGCATAGAGATCGACGGGGCGGACGTCACGGCGGCACTCGCGCGGGGGCTGTCCGTCATTCAAGGGGACGCCGATACCGACCTCGCCGACTATCCCGACGCCAGCTTCGATTACGCCATCCTCAGCCAGACGTTGCAGACCACGCGCCGCCCCGACCGCGTGCTCGACCAGCTGCTCCGTGTCGGCTCGAAAGCCTTTGTGTCCTTTCCCAATTTCGCCCATTGGCGTGTTCGCGCATCGCTCCTTTGGGGCGGCAGGATGCCCGTGACCCGATCGCTCCCGGTCGCCTGGTACGCAACGCCAAACATCCATCACCTCACCATCGACGACTTCCGCGCACACGTTCGCGAACGCAATATCAGGGTCGAAGGATCATGGTTCCTGTCGGGTGAAAAACTGACCGGAGAAGCCGTCGCCAATTTTCGCGCCGATCATGCAGTATTTCTTTTAAGTCGCAGTCGAGGATAAAGCGCGACCGGAAATATCACTGCTTGCAAAGCCACCGACTTAAAGTTACGCCCCAATCCAACAAAAAAAGGGCCGCCCAACAAGGAGCGACCCGTATAAGTTTTAGGAGAGGATGCCTGAAAGGCGTCACCTTTGTGCACCGCAGCATAGCCGCGCGCAAGGCCAAAAATCGAAAAATTACATTTAAGATCTGGTTGTGCGGTTCATCCAATGGTGACCGTCATGCGAAACACTCGCTCCTTGCCCGGAGCGATTTGGAAAATTCCCGGCTTTTCAGACAGATCACCGGAAAATCCTTCGGGATCGGCGATCCCAGCCCACGGCTCGATACATAGATAATGCGCGCCCGGCTTCATCCAGATCCCCAGCTTTTCGGTATCTGGAAATGCAATATCGAGGCCTGGTTTGTCCGGAACGCCGTAATGGAGCCGCCGACTCGCAAGCGAATCCCAAACCAGCGCGTCGTTCGTGAATAGCGAGTCCCGCAGATGCAGCACCTCGCCGGTAACCGGCGTCGCCCGATCCGCAGCCGCAATCAGGCCGTCCGGGGAAATCTCCTTCAACGCCCCCGGTTCATCATGTTCGAACCGAATCAGATGCTCCTCCTTGGTTCCGCCATAGGGCAGTGGCCATGCGAATGCCGGGTGGAACCCGAAACTCGCAGGCATCGGCACCGCGCCGGTATTCCGGACCGTCGCCGTCATCGACAAGGTCCGCTCCTGCACCGCAAACGCCATCTCCAGCGCAAAAGCGAACGGATAATGCGCGCGGGTGTCCTCGCTGTCGGTCAGCCGAAAAACGACCGAGCTTGGACCCGATTGCACAAGGTCGAAATGCGATCGGCGGGCAAAACCGTGTTTCGGCATTTCATATTCGACGCCATCCAGCCGATACCGATCGTGATTGACGCGTCCCACGATGGGGAAAAGCACCGGCGCATGACCCGCCCAATATGCCGGATCGGCGTTGGTCATGAACTCGCGACCTTTCCGGTCTGTCAGGGACTGGAGTTCGGCACCGAGGGGTGCGATGTCTGCGGTCAGGGAACCAGATGCGATCGTTACAGGGTTGCTGGCCACGAAATACTCCATCGGAAACCAAGTCTGACACCTAGGCGCTTCATTCGATCCCGCAACTGCTCGTCTCCGGCCTGCCCTCCCGAACTGCGGGATTACCCTTTGCGAGGATGAGGCCAGACCCTACCCCCGCAAAACCGCCCCGACCTTAGCTGCAGCAGCAACAATCTTGGCCGCCACTGCGCCAAGCTCCTCCTCGGTAAAACTCTTGTCCACCGGCTGCAAAACCACCTCGATCGCCAGCGACTTCTGTCCCTCGGGAACGCCTGCCCCGGTAAACACATCGAACAATCGCGCGCCCGTTATGGCCGCCTTGTCCGCGCCCTTGACGGCCCGCAGCAGAGCATCGCCCGCCACATCGACAGCCACCAGAAACGCAAAGTCCCGTCGCACAGCCTGCAACGCCGCCGGAGCAAACGCCGGTCGCATGAACCCGGACCCCCGCTTGGCCGGGATCGCGTCGAGATAAATCTCCGCCGCCACAACCGCACCGCCCAGATCGAAAGCCTTGGCCGTCGCGGGATGCAAAGCCCCGAAACTCGCCAGCACCGTCTTCGGCCCCAGTCGCAGAGTTCCCGACTGACCCGGATGATAATGCGTCCCCGCCTCCCCGAATATCTGCAAATTCTCGACCGGAGCGCCAGCCGCTTCCAGCAGGGCAATCGCCTCCGCTTTCGCGTCGAAAGCATCGAACCCGCGTGCCTTGCCATCGGCCCAGCCGCGCGCCGACCGCTCACCCGACAGCACGATGCCGACAGTCGCGCGCTCGGCATCGGCCAGATAGCGCCGCCCGACCTCGAACAGCCGGATGCTGTCGGCCCCACGATCTACGTTGCGCTGCGCCGCCGACAACAGCCCCGGCAATAACGAAGGCCGCATGACTTTGAGGTCTTCCGAAATCGGATTGCTGAGTGTCCATGCGCCGCCACCGAACGCCGCCGCTTGCGTCTCACTCAGGAAACTCCAGGTGATCGCCTCGTTCAGCCCACGAGCGGCGGCGGTTCGACGGACCTTGCGTTCCTGCTTTTGTGCGGGGGTGGCGGTCGGCCTGGCAACGCCCTCTGCCCGGGGCAGCGCAACCGAAACAATTTTGTCCAGCCCGACGATCCGCACGACTTCCTCGACCAGATCGGGCGCACCATCGACGTCACGACGCCAAGTTGGCACGGTGACATTCCAGTCGTCCGCCACCCCGAAGCCGAGCCGTTCCAGGATTTCCTTCTGCTCGGCGGGTTCAACGCCAACGCCACCCAGCCGCGCACAAAGCCGGGTGTCGTAAGCTATAATCTTTGGCTCGACCGGCGGCTGCCCCGCACGGACAATTTCCGAAGCCTCACCACCACAAATCGACTGGACCAGCCGGGTAATAATCGCCAGCGCATCGTCCAGAAATGCCGGATCGACCCCCCGCTCGAACCGTGCCCGCGCATCCGACGTCAGCAGCAAAGCCTGCCCCGTCCGCGCAATCCGCTCGGGGTCGAAATACGCGACCTCGAGCAGCACATCGATCGTGGCATCGGAAACACCCGAATGCTCGCCGCCCATGATGCCCGCAATGTCATGCACGCCATTGTCGTCGGCAATCACCGTCATTGCCGAAGTCAGCGCATAATTCTTGCCGTTCAGCACCGTGACCGTCTCGCCGTCAACCGCCCGGCGTGCAACCACGGCACCGTTCAACTGCTTCAGATCATAAGCATGGCTTGGCCGACCGTGATCGAACATCACATAGTTGGTAATATCGACCAGCGCCGAAATCGGTCGCTGACCAACCGCCTTCAACCGGTTTTGCATCCATTCCGGCGAAGGACCATTGGTGATGCCACGGATAATCCGACCGTAAAAAGCCGGGCAACCCTTGGCATCATCAGTCCGAATCTCCGTCGAACAGGGGAAACCAGCCGCAACTTGCGGAACATCGAGCGGTTTCAGCGTCCCCGCACCTGCTGCCGCCAGATCGCGCGCAATCCCGCGAACGCCCATGCAATCCTGCCGATTCGGGGTGATCGCCACATCGAACACCGGATCGTCCAGCTTGGCCCAACTGGCGTAAACCTCGCCTATCGGAGCATCGGCAGCAAGCTCGATGATACCATCGTGCTCCTCGCCCAACTCCAGCTCGCGGACCGAACACATCATCCCGTTGGACTCGACGCCCCGGATCGCCGCGACCTTCAGCACCATCCCATTCGAAGGCAAGACAGCGCCCGCAGGTCCGAACACGCCGACCAGCCCAGCGCGTGCATTCGGCGCACCGCAAACCACCTGCAACGGTCCGTCACCGGCATCGACAGTCAACACCTGCAGCTTGTCCGCCTGCGGATGCGGCGCGGCGGTCAGGACTTTGGCGATCCTGAAAGATTTCAGTTTCTCTGCGGCATTGTCGATAGTTTCGACCTCAAGGCCGATGGCATTCAGCGTGTCGGCAATGCCATCAACCGACAGTTCGGTTTCGAGATGCTCTTTCAGCCAGCTCAAAGAAAACTTCATGCGCCCACTCCCCCGCTGAGTGTCGGAACATCGAAGGCCGAAAATCCGTAATGCTTCAGCCAGCGCAGATCGCCGTCGAAGAACGGTCGCAAATCGTCCATCCCGTATTTCAGCATTGCCAGCCGATCGATGCCCGTGCCGAATGCGAACCCCTGATATTCGTCAGGGTCCAACCCGCACGACTCGATCACCCGGCGATGAACCATGCCGCTGCCGAGCACTTCCATCCAGCCTTCGCTCCCGCCGATCACGCGCTTTCCCTTTTCGATGGAATAGCCGACGTCAACCTCGACTGATGGTTCGGTGAAGGGGAAGTAACTCGGGCGCAGGCGCAGGACGACGTCGTTGCGCTCGAAGAATGCTTTCAGGAAAGTCTCCAGCGTCCACTTCAGATGCCCGAGGTGGATACCGCGATCGATCACCAGCCCTTCGATCTGATGGAACATTGGCGTATGCGTCGCGTCGCTGTCCGACCGGTACACCCGCCCCGGCGCAATGATGCGGATCGGTGGTGCCTGCGATGTCATGGTGCGGATCTGCACCGGCGAAGTATGCGTGCGGAGCAGCATCTTCTTGCCGTCGACTTCATCGGGAAAATAGAAAGTATCGTGCATCGCCCGCGCCGGATGCGTCTCCGGAATGTTGAGCGCGGTGAAATTATGCCAGTCGTCCTCGATCTCCGGACCTGTCGCGACGGCAAATCCCATGTCGGCGAAAATCTCCGACAGTTCATCGAGCACCTGACTGACCGGGTGCACGCTGCCCCTTGGTGTCTCGGGCGCAGGCAATGTCATATCCAACCGTTCGGTCGCGAGGCGTGCGTCCAGAGCCGCCGCTTCCAGCCCGCGCTTGCGATCCGCGATTCCCGCCGTAACCGCCTCACGCAGCCCGTTGATCCGCGGCCCCTCTGCCTGCCGCTGCTCGGGCGTCATCCCGCCCAAGGTCTTCAACAGGGCAGAAACGCTTCCCGCCTTGCCAAGCGCGGCGATCCGCACCGCGTCGAGCGCGTCGAGCGTATCGGCGGCGGCGATGGCGGTCAGGAGTTCGATTTGCAGAGCTTCGGTCATGACGGGCACCTGATAAGCAAATGGGCGCGAACGGCAATCCGTTCACGCCCATTTGCGCATTATAGAGAATAGCGGCTTTTAAGCTGCCTGAGCGGTAATCTCTGGCAGAGCTGCCTTCGCCTGCGCGATGATGGTGCTAAAGGTAGCGCCTTCGTTCATCGCCATGTCGGCAAGGACTTTCCGGTCCAATTCGATGCCAGCGAGCTTCAGCCC
>JAQGKX010000072.1 GCA_028289885.1 Sphingomonadales bacterium | reverse complement strand
TTTGGCGCTCAATCTTATCTGCTAGCGCTGGACGCGGCGGCCAAGCTCTGACATTTGGCACCAAAATTAACAAAGGGGTCACCATGACCGATACACCCAGCGCGATGCAGATCGATGCCGCGCTCGTCCGTCAACTTGCCGAATTGCTCGACGAAAGTAAACTGACTGAAATCGAAGTCCAAGACGGCGAACGGCGTATCCGCGTCGCCCGTTCGGTGACTGTCGCGGCTCAGGCTGCTCCGGTTGCGGCCAATGTTGCCGCGCCCATTGCGGCGACCTTGGAAGCTCCCTCGGCTCTGGACAATACCAATGCGATCAAGTCACCGATGGTCGGGACGGTTTACCTGTCGTCCGAACCCGGCGCGAAGCCTTTCGCGGGCGTTGGCGACACCGTCAGCGAAGGTCAGACGCTCGTGATTATCGAGGCGATGAAGGTCATGAACCCGATCCTCGCCACCAGGTCGGGCAAAGTCTCACGCGTCTGCGTGCAGAACGGCCAGCCGGTCGAATATGACCAGCCCCTGATTGTCATCGACTGATGGCGGCGATTGAAAAACTGCTGATTGCCAATCGCGGCGAAATTGCGCTGCGTATCCACCGCGCCTGCCATGAAATGGGGATCAAGACGGTTGCGGTGCATTCCACCGCCGATAGCGATGCGATGCACGTGCGGCTGGCTGATGAGGCGATTTGCATCGGCCCGGCGTCCGCGACGGACAGCTATCTGAACGTCCCGGCGATCATCTCCGCCGCCGAAATCTCAGGCGCGGATGCAATCCATCCGGGGTACGGGTTCCTCAGTGAGAACGCGCGCTTTGCCGATATCGTCGAAGAACATGGCATTATTTTCGTTGGGCCAAAACCCGAACATATTCGGACGATGGGCGACAAGGTCGAAGCCAAGCGGACTGCGGGTGCTTTGGGCATGCCGCTGGTTCCGGGTTCGGACGGCGCGGTTTCCGATCCCGTAGAGGCACGCAAAATCGCGAAGGAAATCGGCTATCCGGTCATCGTGAAAGCGGCGAGCGGCGGCGGCGGGCGCGGCATGAAGGTCGTCACGCGCGAGGAAGACCTTGAGACGCTGATGAGTCAGGCCGGGACCGAAGCCAAGGCGGCGTTCGGCGACGCGACGGTCTATATCGAAAAATATCTCGGCAACCCGCGCCACATCGAGTTCCAGATATTCGGTGACGGAAAGGGCAATGCGATCCACCTCGGCGAGCGCGACTGTTCGTTGCAGCGTCGCCACCAAAAGGTACTCGAGGAGGCCCCCTCCCCCGTCATAACCACGGCCGAGCGCATGCGCATGGGCGGCATCGTGTCGAAGGCGATGGCCGACATGGGCTATCGCGGCGCGGGGACAATCGAGTTCCTGTGGGAAGACGGCGCGTTCTATTTCATCGAGATGAACACGCGGCTCCAGGTCGAGCATCCGGTGACGGAGATGATCACCGGTGTCGATCTGGTTCGCGAACAGATCCGAATTGCCGAAGGGCTGCCACTCTCGGTCGCGCAGGATGAGATCGTATTTTCCGGCCACGCAATCGAATGCCGGATCAACGCCGAAGATCCCCGCACGTTCGCCCCCTCGCCCGGGCTGGTCAAGGCGTATCACGCCCCCGGCGGCATGCACGTCCGCATGGATAGCGGCCTCTACGCCGGCTACAAAATCCCACCCTATTACGACAGCATGATCGCCAAGCTGATCGTCTATGGCCGCACCCGCGAAGGCTGCATCATGCGGCTGCGGCGGGCGCTGGAGGAGACGGTGATCGAGGGCGTAAAGACCACGGTGCCGCTGCATCAGGCGTTGTTGCAGCAGCCCGATATCCAGAATGGCGACTATTCGATCAAATGGCTCGAGGAATGGCTGGCCGAACAGGATGTGGCGGACAAGGCGCGTTGATTTGGGCGAGATGAAAGCTACTATCTTCCATAACCCGGCTTGCGGAACGTCGCGCAAGACGCTGGCGATCCTTCGGGAAACGCCGGGCGTAGAGGTCGAGATCGTGGAATATCTAAAAGCACCACCGTCACGCGAGCGGTTGACGCATTTGTATGCGCGGGCCGGGATCACGCCGCGTCAGGGACTGCGGATTCGAGGGACCAATGCCGAGGAACTTGGCCTGCCCGATGCGGATGGTGACGCGATATTGGACGCGATGGCGGTCAATCCCGCGCTGATTGATCGACCGTTGGTGGAGACCGACAAGGGCGTTCGTTTGTGCCGCCCGCAGGATGTGGTGCACGAGATACTCTAAGGCATTTGTCATAAAAAGCCGTCTCGTATTACAGTCCGGCACTCGTTACGCTGCCCGCATGGCAACAATCGCAGTTTACAGTCTCAAGGGCGGCGTCGGCAAAACGACCACCGCCGTCAATCTGGCATGGTCGTCGGCTACCCAGTCGTCCCGACGCACCCTGCTCTGGGATCTCGATCCGCAAACGGCCTCGAGCTGGCTTCTGGGCGGTGACACGCATGGCAAGGACGCGGCGCACGCGGTCTTCGCCAAGGACTTGGCCCCGTCTGCATTGATTTCACCGACTGCCATCGACCGGCTCGATCTGCTGCCCGCCGATGTTTCCCTGCGCAGTCTCGACCATTTCTTCTTTTCGCTCGGCAAGCGAAAGCGGCTCGCCAAGCTGCTGGAGGGGCTGGAGAAAAGCTATGATCGCATCATCCTGGACTGTCCGCCAGGCCTTACCGAAACCAGCGAACAGGTCATGCGCGCCGCCGATCTCATCATCGTTCCGGTAATCCCGTCGCCGCTTTCGCGCCGCGCGCTCGACGATGTGGTTGCCTATCTCGACCGCGAAAACGGTGGCCACGCCCCGATTCTGCCGGTCTTTTCGATGGTCGACCGCAGGCGCGCGCTGCACCGCGATGCTATCGAGGCAAGTCCCGACTGGCCCGTTATTCCCATGGCAAGCGCGATCGAGCAAATGACCGTGCGCCGCCAGCCGATCGGCAGCTATGCGGCCCATTCTCCGGCAGGCGAAGCTGCGGCGGCTTTGTGGACAGGCATCGAACGCAAGCTTGCCCGCGTTAAGGCGTAATGGCGAAACGGATACCTCCACTCGACCCCGAACTGCTCCTGCGCGCCTATTCGGTCGGCGTGTTTCCGATGGCCGACAGCCACGATGCTCCCTCGGTCTATTGGGTTGAGCCCAAGGAGCGCGCGATTCTGCCGCTGGACGGGTTTCACCTGTCGCGATCGCTCAGGAAGACATTGCTGTCGGAACGCTTCGAAACAACCGCCGATCAGGCTTTTGGAGACATCGTTGAACTCTGCGCCGAATCGGCAGGTGATCGCCCGGAGACATGGATCAATGGCCAGATCGCCCGCGCTGTCGCGGCTCTACACGCTGCGGGGCATGCACATTCCATCGAGACATGGCTGGACGGCGAGTTGGTCGGCGGACTTTACGGCATCTCGCTCGGCAATGCGTTTTTTGGCGAATCGATGGTCAGTCGCGCTACCGACGCCTCGAAAGTCGCGCTCGCGCATCTGGTCGCCCGGTTGCGATTCGGAGGGTTCATGCTGCTCGACTGCCAGTTCATGACCGACCATCTTAACTCACTGGGGGCCGTCGAAATCAGCCGCGACGCCTATATGGCGTTGCTGGGCGCCGCCGTTGCTGGGACCGTATCGGGTTCACCGGCGACGTTATCAGCCGGAGCAGACTTTCGGGCTTTCGACTTCGCCCCCTCACCCAACGATTCGCCTGAAAGCACGACGGTATTGGGACCCACGTCGGGATGGCGCATCGTACAGGCCTTGACCCACACATCATAAATCGGGTGCTGGACGACGTTCAGCGATGGCGATTCCTTGAATAGCCACCCGGAAAACACCTTGCGCCATTTGTCATCGGCACCGTGGACGATGAGCTGGACGAACGCGCCGGTCAGCTGGTCCTTTTCCCACGGCTCGGTCTGGTCGCAAGCCTTCAGCCGGACAACCGCGTCGCCGATGTGAACCGCATCACCCGGTCGCATCCGAAGGTCGCGGGACAGGCCGTTGCGCTTGTTGAGGATGCCGATCGTCGCCACGCGTTCGGTCATCGGCGTGGCGGCGCGGACTTCTGCGGGCGATGCTTTTGGCGCAACTTGCGGTACAGTCGGTGCAGCAACGCTGAGGTTGTCAGCCGCAATGGGTGCCTCACCGGGATTGCCCCCGACCGCATTCTGGATCGCAGGCGCAGCCGCTGCCAGCCCCACGACCGCAACTATCCCGCCAACGACCCAGCGATTCATGCCGCGTCGGGGCTCCATGCTTCATAATCGCCGGTCGCCGCCGCGCGCTTGCCACCCTTTTCCAGCGCACCTGCAGGACGGTAGGCTGCGCTGGTGCCGGTCAGATTCGCCCTCCCTTCCTTTTCCCAGCGACGAACTGGAGGTAGGCTTTCGTCGGGCAGATCATCGATACTGTGATGCAGCCAGGCGTGCCATTCGGGCGGAACCCGGCTCGCGTCGTTTGCACCGACATAAATGACCGAGCGGCGCAGGCGGCCATCAGGCAGCGCCTTGCCGGTATAATAAATATTACCGAGGCTATCCTCGCCGACGCGCTTTGCGCCCATCAGCCCGAGCGACGTGCCGATGGTCGCGCCATCCCACCAGGTGAATATCTTGCCGAGAATGCCCATGCCCTGCCGATTAGGCCCGACAGGCCGCGCGTGCAACGGCTAGTGTCTCCACAGCACCTTATCATCCTCGGAAATACCAAGTTGAGCCGCACGTCCGCCAGCAATCTCGAGCACGGCGGCAACGGGTTCGCCCGAATCGATCGGGCTCATCGAATAGGGTACTGCGTCGGCAGCGATCCGCGCGATGGTACCGTCGGCGCGAATAAACAGCAGATCGAGCGACGAGACGGTGTTCTTCATCCAGAAACTCGCCATGCGCGGCGGGTCCATTGGAAAGATCATACCGCCATTTGGGTCGATGTGCGCGCGGAACATCAGGCCGCGTTCCTGTTCCTCGGGCGAGCGCGCCACCTCTACGTTAAAACGATGAACGCCCTTGGCCGATTTGATCGAAAGCGGCACCGTAGCGATTGCTGGAACGCTGGCCCGAACCATGGGCGCACTGCATCCCGTCGTCACTGACACTGCCAGCAACGCTCCCATAATAAATCGCCCACGCATCAACCCGGTTCCACCTCGACTGCCAACGGTCCCTTGTCGCCCGCCACGACCCTAACGCGCAAGGGTTGATCGGGTTCAACTTCCAAAAGTCCTGCCCGTCGAAGGGTTTCCATGTGAAGAAAGATGTCGCCTGGTGTGCCGAGCCGAACGACGAAGCCATAGCCCTTCAAACGATTGAACCATTTGACAACGACGGGTTCGAACTCACCCGCGATCTCGATCAATGCGTGAGGATCGGGGCGCGCCTGCCGTTCCGCGGCCTGCAAATCGACATCGGGTCCGATTGCAGTCGACAGGTCGATTTCCAGAACCTGCGTCGCCTGCAGTCCGCGCGCGCCCGAAATGGCAAGGCAAACCACGCCCGCTCCCTCTGGAACCGTGCGCCGGCCATGTTCGCGCAACAGCGAAAAGTGGATCAATATGTCGCCCACGTCGGTCGAAACGAACCCAAATCCACGCGTGGCATCGAACCATTTGACGACGCCGCTATAGCGTTCGCCCGACGGCCGCGCGGCAATTTCATCATCGTTCAGTGCCGCGAAATCGGTGGCACCGTCTTTTTCCAACGCACTCATGCACCTCAGCCCCCCGGGGTTGCGGCGCGCATGGTAACACGGTTGAGACTTAATTCGATGGCAATTTGTTGCCTGACTTCAACGATCTTCCCGATGCGGGATTTCACCGGGTGCGGCTTCGGCAAAGCGTCGGGCGAGCGAAAAATCATGGCCGCCACGGATCATCGCAGATAGAGCTTTGCGACGAGCGATGTCATCGGCCTCTACAGTGGCAAAAGGCCCAATCCGCCGACGTCGCGCAAACGTTTCGGCCGCGACGAACGCTGCTTCGGCATCATGGTCGAACGATGCCGCCAGTTCGCGGTCGATGCCGTCCGCCGACAGCGCCTGCCCGATCCGGCGCGAACCGAACCCACGTCGGGTCAGTGTCCCACTGCGGGCGGCGGCGAATGCCGCATCGTCGACATAGCCAGCCTCGACGAATTTTGTAACTACCGCGTCGATTGGCGGCGCGTCTTCTCCATCCCAGCCGCGCTCGCGAAGCTTTCGTGACAGATAGGTTGCGAGTTTGGCCCGAGTCGTCGCATAGCGTCCGACATAGGCAAGGGCGAAGCGGTTCAGTGCTTCGGCATCGAGCGGTTGGCGCGCTTTGCGCGTCACTGGGCGCTTGTTCGGCTTCATGCGCCACGTTTGTGCCACAGTCAGGCCGGATTTAGAACGCGTGGTCATCGTTAAACAATATGAATCCGCCGCCGGTGTGACAAAACATGGTGAACGGATCGAGTTCGGAGTTTCAAGGGTGTTGGAAGTGGCTGAAGACAAGACATTGCCGGACACGCTTGTTCCGACCGAGACGATCGACGGGCAACTGCGGCGTTTCTCCGATTTCGAGACACTGGGTGAAGCACTTGATTATGCGGCGCAGGGTCGGTGCGGCCTGAATTTCCACGATCCGCGCGGCAAACTGGCGCGGCCCTATCCTTATGCCGAATTGCGGCAGGATGCGTTGGCGATGGCGTACCGTCTGATTGTCGAGGGCGTCATTCCGGGCGACCGTATTGCCCTGATCGCCGAAACCGGTCCCGAGTTCGCCGCGCTATTCTTTGGGTGCGTCTATGCCGGAGCGTGGCCGGTACCGCTCCCGTTACCGACCTCGTTCGGTGGCCGCGAGGCCTATGTCGATCAACTGGCGGTCCAGGTCAAAAGCTCGGACCCGCGACTGTTGTTCCACCCCGCCGAACTCGGGTCGATGGCAGCGGACGCCGCGAAGATGGCAAACACGACCGCGATTGACTGGCAGGGTTTCGCCGAGCGCCCGGCAAAGATTGTGCATCTTCCGCCCGCAACGGCGCAGGATATCGCCTATCTACAATATTCAAGCGGATCGACACGCTTTCCGCACGGAGTCGCGGTTACGCACTCGGCATTGCTCAACAATCTTGCGGCGCACTCGCATGGCATGGACCTGCAGCCAGCGGATCGGTGCGTGTCCTGGTTGCCATGGTATCACGACATGGGGCTGGTCGGCTGCTTGCTGTCGCCGGTCGCGAATCAGGTTTCGGCGGACTATCTGAAGACCGAGGATTTCGCCCGCCGTCCGCTGGCGTGGCTCGACCTGATCAGCCGCAACCCCGGCACGACGCTCAGTTACTCGCCGACGTTCGGCTATGACATTTGTTCCCGGCGGATGTCGTCGCAGACCAAGGCATCCGACCGGTTCGACCTGTCGCGCTGGCGGGTTGCCGGCAACGGTGCCGACATGATCCGCCCCGATGTGATGCAGGCATTCGTCGATGCATTTGCAGATGCGGGGTTTCAGGCGAGCGCCTTCCTGCCAAGCTATGGCCTTGCCGAAGCGACGCTGGCCGTGTCGATCATGCCGCCGGGCGAGGGCATCGTCGTCGAACTGGTCGAGGAAACCGAATTGTCGGGGCATGACGAGGACAAGGGCCGCCCGCAGCGGTTCCGCGCCATCGTCAATTGCGGCAAGCCCGTCCGCGACATGAAGGTCGAAATCCGCGAGGAGGACGGCAACATCCTTCCCGACCGCGCGATCGGCAAGCTGTGGGCGAGTGGCCCGTCGATCATGACCGGCTATTACCGCGACGATGTTTCGACCGCTGCCTGCATGCACGATGGCTGGCTGGACACCGGTGACATGGGATATCTGTCCGATGGCTATGTCTATATCGTGGGTCGCGCCAAGGACATGATCATCATCAACGGCAAGAATCACTGGCCGCAGGATATCGAATGGGCGGTCGAACAGCTTCCCGGGTTCAAGTCGGGCGACATTGCCGCGTTTGCGATCACCACTCCCGGCGGGGAGGAAACACCCGCCGTGCTGGTCCAGTGCCGCACGACCGACGATGCCGAGCGCACCCGTTTGCGCGATGCCATCCGTGAAAAGGTCCGGTCGATCACCGGCATGAACTGCGTCATCGAACTGGTCCCGCCGCGCACGTTGCCACGGACGAGTTCGGGCAAGCTCAGCCGGGCAAAGGCGCGGAACCTGTATCTCTCGGGAGAAATCCAGCCTTACGATCTGGCCGCCTGAACCAGGCCCGTTGATTCGCGCGGAAAACATTCAACTATTTCCCCGCCTCGCAATAAAGATGAACGGCTTGCTTACGGATCGCTAACGAGTTCGCGCTAACAGGGTCCGGTGAGCAGAACCCATCCTTCATCCGCCCAGCCCGTCACACCCGACTGGAAGACTGTCCTCGGTTTCACGGAACCGAAAGAAATCGACTGGGGTCGCGTTCGCGCTGCCCAGGTCAATGTCGGTCGACGACTGGCACCTGTCCGCCTTGCGACCAGCCTCATCGGCGTCGTTGTGGCGGTCGCCCTGCTCCGCCACAACGCCCCGCGCTTTGAATTATATGGCTGGGCGAGCCTTTGCGCGATCGTGTCGTTGCTCATGGCGCACGGCCAGTTTCACGACCGCAAGTGGCAATTCCAGACCGCCACCCAAAGCGAACTGCACCGCGAGACAATATGGTCGACACTGGCGGCGGTAAGCTGGGGAGCGGCGCCGCTTCTGTTCGGCAAATATTGCAATGCGTCCGACCTGCTGATGATCTGGGCGCTCTGTCTCGCCATGATCGCGGCATCCGCGTTTGCGCTTGCGGCGCTTCCACTTGCGACCAGTTTCTACATCGTGGTGATGTCCGCGAGCCTCTCGCTCGGCATGTGGAATATCGGCCTGACCTGGGTCGCAGCGGTTGCCGGCATTTTCGGGGTCGGCATGACCCTGGCCTGCCTGTCTTCGGGACGAACCTTCATCATCCACGCTTCCTCGGACCTCGTGCTCGCCGAACGAAACGAAGTCGTCAGCCTGCTCCTCCGCGAATTCGACGATTCGGGCGGCGACTGGATGTGGCAGACCGACGCATCAAAGTGCCTGACCCACGTCTCCCCACGATTTGCATTCGCCCTCGGCATGGATACCGAGATGCTCGACACAAAGCCGCTGCTGCAGATTCTTGCCGGCACAGCATGGGAAGCGGGCAATTTTTCGGCGGGCCTGCGCGAACTGGCCGAGCGCCTGAAAATGCGCGAGAGTTTTTCCGACCTTATATTGCCGGTCACGATCGGCACGGAGATACATTGGTGGGAACTGTCCGCCTCTCCCCGCTTCGACGATCGCGGGTCGTTCCTGGGGTTCCGGGGCGTCGGATCGGACGTGACCGCACAGCGGCGCTCTGCCGACAAGATCAACCATATGGCGCGTTTCGACACCCTCACCGGGCTTCCCAACCGTCTGCAAGTCACCGAAGCGCTCGGTGAAGCGATGTCGGAAGCCGATCGCTGGCGCAGCAAATGCGCGTTCATAATGATCGATCTGGACCGCTTCAAACAGATCAACGATACCCTCGGCCACCCGATCGGCGACCGCCTGCTGACCCGCGTCGCAGAACGATTGCGCGGCATGATGACCGACAAGGAATTGTGCGGACGTCTTGGAGGCGACGAATTCGGCGTGGTCGTTCGCGACGCCAGCGACCCTGCCCGGCTCAGCCGCATTGCGCGTGAGATTATCGAGACGCTGTCCAAACCCTATGAGGTCGACCAGCACACCCTCTACATCGGTGCCAGTGTCGGCACAGCGATCGGGCCGCGCGATGGGCGCACCGTCGAGATGCTGATCCGCTCTGCCGATCTCGCGCTCTATCGGTCGAAGGACCAGGGCGGCGGCGCACATAATGCTTACGAGCCGCAGCTTCACGTTCATGCCGAAGAACGGCGCGTCCTTGAGATTGCACTGCGCAAGGCACTCGAGCGGAACGAATTTACCGTCCATTATCAGCCAGTCGTCAATGCGGAAGGCGGCACCATCGAAAGCTTCGAAGCCCTGCTGCGATGGAACAATCCCGAACTCGGCAACGTCAGCCCGGCCCGCTTTGTGCCGGTCGCCGAGGACGCCCGGCTTATCGGTCCCATCGGTGAATGGGTACTGCGGACCGCCTGCCAGGAGGCGATGCGCTGGCCCGACCAGATTCGGATCGCGGTCAATGTATCCGCCGAACAGTTGGGGCAACCGGGCTATGTAACGTCGGTTATTTCAGCCCTGTCGCACAGCCGACTGCCTGCACACCGGCTCGAACTGGAAGTCACCGAAAGCGTGTTCATGCGCGAAGGGACCGGCGCCGTTGCCGTGCTCGACCAGTTGCTCGGGCTTGGCGTCCGCCTCGCGCTCGACGATTTCGGCACCGGCTATTCGTCGCTCGGCTATCTTTCCAAAACGAAATTCAACACCATCAAGATCGACCGCAGCTTCGTCCAGGGCGCATCAAAAAACGCGCCCGAGGCACTGGCGATCATCCGCGCAGTTGTCGCGATGGCCGACAGCCTGGGCATGGCAACCACCGCAGAGGGCGTCGAGACCGAGCAGGAACTCAACACCGTCCGCAAGCTGGGATGTCGCAAGATACAGGGCTATCTGTTCGGGCGCCCCATGCCCGCCCCCGAAGCGCGCCGCCTGTTCGACATCGATCGCGCGGTTGCCTGACTGAACGGCATTGCGCCCGCGCGCTGGCAGGGTTAAAGGCGCGGCCCGGGCATGCAGGAGTGTAGCTCAGTTGGTAGAGCATCGGTCTCCAAAACCGAGGGTCATGGGTTCGAATCCCCTCACTCCTGCCAGCTCTCACTTCTGGCGACTAAGGTTGCAAGAATGTTCCGGTGGCGCTAAGCGCGCTGCTTCGCAATCATCGGCGACTCTCCCTTGACCGGCTATCCGGGACCGGGTGGCTGTCCGATGGGGCGTTTGAGTTTTTTGAAGGCTAAACAACGTGGCACGCGTTTCACCAGGTGAATTCATCCGGCAGGTTCGGGCAGAAACGGCGAAAGTCGTATGGCCGACCACGCGCGAAACGATGATGACGACAC
>JAQGKX010000059.1 GCA_028289885.1 Sphingomonadales bacterium | reverse complement strand
GGCACCGATGCCCAGCACGCGGTTTTCCAGCTGCTGCATCAGGGTACGCATCTGGTCCCCGTCGAATTCGTCGCCTGTATCGAACCGGGTGACGTTCTCGATCCCGAACATCACCGCCAGTTGTTGGTGAACGCTTTTGCGCAAGGGGCGGCGCTGATGGCGGGTCGTGCGAATGACGACCTGAACCGGAACTATCCCGGCGACCGGCCTTCGACGACGGTGCTGCTCGACAGTCTCACGCCACGCAGCCTTGGCGCGCTGATTGCCTATTACGAGCACCGCGTATTCGTGAATGCGGTGATCCTTGGGCTCAATCCCTTCGACCAGTTCGGCGTCGAACTTGGCAAGGAAATGGCGAAGGGCAGCGACGATCCGGCCGTCCGCGCGGGCTTCGACGTTTCGACGCGGGCGCTGATGGAAAAGGCGGGCGTCTAACCTATATCAAAGGCTGACGGTTACGCCTCTTCCGGAGAATTCATGACTTACGACTATGACCTGTTTGTTATCGGTGCCGGTTCGGGCGGCGTCCGCGCCTCCCGCGTGGCTGCGGCCCACGGCGCACGCGTTGCCGTTGCAGAGGAACATCGGGTCGGTGGCACATGCGTCATCCGTGGTTGCGTGCCCAAGAAACTGCTCGTCTATGGCTCGCACTTCGCCGAAGACCTTGCCGACGCACGCCGCTTCGGCTGGGAAGTACCCAAGTGCGATTTCAACTGGGCGACGCTGCGCGACAATGTGCTCGACGAAGTCACCCGGCTCGAGGGCATTTATGGCGAAACGCTCGCCACTCACAAAGTCGAAGTTATCAAGGAACGCGCCGTCCTGACCGGCCCGAACAGTGTGAAACTATCCGGTGGCCGCGAAATCACCGCGGGCAAGATACTGATCGCGACCGGTGGATGGCCTGTCCGTCCCGAATTTCCCGGTTCCGAACATGGCATTACCTCAAACGAAGTCTTTCACCTCGACGCTCTGCCGAAGCGCATCGTGATCGCTGGCGGCGGCTATATCGCGAATGAGTTCGCGGGCATTTTCAACGCGTTCGGGTCAAAAGTTACCATCGTCAATCGGGGTGATACGATCCTGCGCGGCTATGACACGCAGATCCGCGACCGCCTGCTCCAGATTTCGATGATCAAGGGCATCGAGTTCAAGTTCAACGCGCCGTTCCAGAGCATCGTCAAGCAGGACAATGGCATGTTCGAGGTGAACATCGAGGGCAGCGAACCCATCCACGCCGACCAGATCCTGTTCGCCACGGGTCGCGCGCCAAAGACCGATGGCCTTGGCCTCGACGTCGCTGGCGTGACCCTCAACGACAAGGGCGCGATTCAGGTCGATGACGACAACAAGACCAGCATCGACAGCATATATGCCGTTGGCGACGTCACCGACCGCATCCAGCTGACCCCCATCGCCATCCGCGAGGGACAGGCGTTTGCCGACACCATTTTCGGCAACAAGCCGACGCGCGTCGATTATGCCAACGTCCCCAGTGCGGTGTTCAGCCACCCACCGATTGCGGCAGTTGGCATGACCGAGGCGCAAGCCCGCAACAAGCTCGGCACCGTAAAGACATTCACCTCCGATTTTCGCCCGATGAAGCACGTCCTCGCCGGGCGCAACGAACGTGCACTCTACAAGATGGTCGTCGATGCCTCGAACGATGTCGTCGTCGGACTGCACATGATCGGTCCCGACAGCGCCGAAATACTGCAGGCCGCCGCCGTCGCGATCAAGGCGGGCCTGACCAAGGCGCAGTTCGACGACACCGTCGCGCTGCACCCGAGCATGGCCGAGGAACTCGTGCTGTTCAAATAGGACGCGGATAGATGGCGGACACGGTCCTCGTAACCGGCGGCAGCGGTTACATCGCGGGATTTACGATCCGCCAGTTGATCGCCGAGGGTTGGATGGTGCGTACCACGGTCCGGTCGCTGTCCCGCGAAGCCGAAACCCGCCGCCTGCTGAATGTCGATAACGCGCGGCTCAGCTTCCACGAGGCCGATCTGGATCACGACGCGGGATGGGCGGAGGCTGTGGCCGGTTGCACCCATGTTGCGCACATCGCGTCGCCATTCCCGGCCGCAGCCGTGAGGGACGCGCAGGATCTGATCCGTCCGGCCCGCGATGGTGCCCTCCGTGCGCTGAAGTTCGCGCATGATGCCGGGGTCGCGCGCTTCGTGCTGACGTCATCCTCTGCGGCCATCGCATATGGCCATGTTCCTGATCGCGCGCTCTACACCGAAGCCGACTGGACGAACCCCGAAGCGCCGGGCCTTGCCGCCTATATCCAGTCCAAGACGATCGCCGAACGCGCGGCGCGTGACTGGGTGATGGCGCATGGCACCCGCTTGGAGTTCTGCACGATCAATCCGGTCGCCGTGCTCGGCCCGGTGATGGGGCGAAATCTCTCCACCTCGGTGCTGATCGTCGAAAAGATGCTCTCCGGCGCGCTGCCCGGCGTTCCGAACCTCGGTTTTGCGATTGTCGATGTCCGCGACGTCGCCGACCTCCATGTCCGCGCCCTTCGCGCCGGCAACATGGCCGGTGAACGCTTCATCGCGTCCGGCCCATTCCTGCAGATGGCGGAAATCGCCGGAATATTGAAGGCGCGTGTGCCCGAAGCGCGCGGGGTATCTACCCGGCACATTCCCGACTTGCTGATCAGGATCGCCGCGAAGTTCAGTCCTATGGTCCGCCAGGTTGCAGGAGAACTCGGCAAGACCCGCGGCATGGATGCGAGCCATGCGCGCGACGTTCTCGGCTGGGCGCCGCGTCCGGTCGAGGAAACATTGGTCGATTGCGCCAGAAGCCTGATAGACCAAAGCATCGTGAAAACGCGCAAATAACCTAAGCCAGCCGCCGCTCCTTCAGCAATGCGGTCTCGTCCGGTTCACGCCCTCGAAAGGCCACGAACGACGCCATCGGATCGCGCATGTTTCCCTGCGCCAGAACCTCATGCCGGAACCGCTTGGCCAGCGCCGCGTCGAAAATATCGCCAGCCTCGGTGAATGTCGCAAAGGCGTCCGCATCGAGCACTTCCGACCACAGATAGCTGTAATAGGCGCTGGCATAGCCGCCATCGAAGACATGGGTGAAATGGGTGACACCCTGCCGTGGCGCGATGGCATCGGGCATCCCGATCCGTGCAAGGGTCGCCGCCTCGATGGCAGCGGAGTCCGGCGCGGGATCGGCGCACTGGTGCAGGGCCATGTCCACGAGAGCCGAAGACACCAGCTCGACCGTTGCAAAGCCCTGCCCGAAATCATCGGCATGGCCGATTGCTGCGATCAGTTCCGCGGGGACCTGCATCGTGGTCAGGGTTTCGGGCGCGACGATCCAATGCTCCATGAACTTCGACGGCAGTTCGACAAAGTCCCGCGCGACCGCCGTGCCGGATTGACTCGGATAATGAACATTGGACAGTAACCCATGGAGGGCATGGCCAAATTCATGGAACAGCGTCCGCGCCTCGTCGATGGACAGGCCAGTATCCGAACCCGGCGGCGGCTTGGCAAAGTTGGCGACGAGATAGGCAATCGGCAGCACCGGCCCGTCCAGCTTTTCCTGTACCCGCAAGCTGCCCATCCATGCGCCCCCATGCTTTTCGGGGCGCGCCAGATAGTCGGTGTAGAGCAGCCCAATCTCGGCCCCGTTTTCCGAGACAGCCCAGGCCATGACATCGGGATGCCAGCCGGGCAGTTCGGGCCTGCGACGGAAAGCCAGCCCATAAAGCCGTCCGGCGCAGGAAAAGGCGGCCTGGATGACCGCGTTCAGCAACAGGCGCTTTTTTACGTCGGCACCGTCGAGGGCATAGCGTTCGCGCCTGATACGTTCGGCGTAGAACCGCCAATCCCAGCCTGCGACCTCGAAACCCGCGCCCTCGGCATCGGCAATCCGCTGTAGTTCGGCACGTTCGATTGCGGCCTCCCGAATCGCGGGCTCCCACACGCGCATCAGCAATCCTGTGGCGGCGTCCGGCGTTCCGGCCATACTGTCGGACAGCGCATAATCGGCATAGGTCGCGTAGCCGAGCAGTCCCGCCCGCTCCCGGCGTAAAGCCAGCGTTTCATCGACAATTGCGCGGTTATCGTGCCGCCCGCCGTCGCAGCGCGTGGTGAACGCCCGCCACATCCGCTCGCGCAAATCGCGCCGCGTCGAAAATGTCAGCAAACCCTCTGCGTCGCCCCGGTCCAGCGTGAAGACATAGGCACCGACATGGCCCTTTGCGGCGGCGCGCGCCTGTGCCGAAGTGCGCATCCCGTCGGGCAAGCCATCCAGATCGCTTTCCTCCAGCACCATCTCCCAATCGGCAGCTTCGGCCAGCACATTGTGGCCGAACTCCGTGGACAGCACCGAGAGTCGCTCGTCGATCGCTGCAAAGCGTTCCCTGTCGGCTCTGGACAGTGAGGCACCGCCTTTGAGATAGCCACGATAACTGTCCGCGACCAACCGCAATTGCGCCGGGTCGAGGTTCGATCGGTCGCGGGCCTCCCAGACCGCAGCAACCCGCGCAAACAAGGGAGCGTTGTGCGCAATTGCCGTTCCGTGGCGGGTCAGCATTGCGGAGATTGCAGGTTCGACGGCACGCATTTCCGTGTCCGACTGTGCTGAAGACAGAGTGTAGAAAATCCGCCGCACGCGCGACAGGCGCGCGCCGCTACGTTCGAGCGCCTCAATGGTATTGGCAAAGGTCGCCGGTTCGGGGTTGTCGGCAACCGACGCGATTTCCGCGGCAGCTTCGGCAATCACCATCTGAAAGGCTGGCAGGAATTGATCGGTCTTGATCAGGTCGAACCGGGGAGCCGCGAAGGGCAGGGTGCTTTCATCGAGTAAGGGATCGCGCGGGGGCATTTGTGTCAGTCAACATCGTCATCCTGATTTGCCGTTGCTCTCACCCATTGCGTTTACTCTCGTTGATCTGCCGCAGCTCACCGGTGCCGTGATATTCGTCGGTATGGACATCGAATTGCACCAGTTTGGCTGGACCAAAGGCCGTCGTCAGCGCAGTATCGGTGGCATCGCGACCTCGCGCCATCAAAATCCGCCCAATGCGCGGCTTATTATGGCGTGCGTCGAAGGTGTGCCATTCGCCGCCCAGATACACGTCGAACCACGCCGAAAAATCCATCGGTGCATCGACCGGCGGGATGCCGATATCACCAAGATAGCCGGTGCAATAGCGTGCCGGGATGTTCATGCAGCGGCA
>JAQGKX010000075.1 GCA_028289885.1 Sphingomonadales bacterium | reverse complement strand
GCATCATCATTCCGGGCACAGGGAATGGGATAGAGACATGGGGAAAAATTTGATCGTTGCGCTTGCATGCGCGGTTTCGGTTCTGGCGACGCCAGCGGGGGCGACATGTTGGACGTCGGGGCAGGTTTCTGCAGCCAAGGTTCGCGATTTCGACACGATGTTGATGGTATCGGCTTTGCGCTGTCGCCTGACCGGAAGCGATTTGCTGACGCGGTATAATGCGTTCGTGACGCAGGACCGGGTTCCGCTGACGCAGGCCAACGACGTATTGCGTGCTCATTTCGTTGAAAAGGTCGGTAAGTCCGAGGGACTGAACGCCTATGACAATTACGTGACCAAGGTTGCCAATCGCTATGGTGCCGGCGCCGAGGGACTTACGTGCGCTGACATGGTTTCGATCGTCAGCGCGGCGACCAGCGAAACCGTTACGCTCGATGCGCTGATCGAACTGGCCGATCGTGCCAAGGTCACGCCCCTGCTCGACGAGCAGGCTTGTCCGATGACGTTCGCCTCTGCCGCACAATAATCGTATCGAGGCACATATAAAGAAATCTTTATATTTGCTTTCAGGTAATCGCAGGGGTAGGGGCGGCGCATCCAATCCTATCCCTGGAGAGACCCTGTGGCGACCGCAGTAGCGAATACACGAACCAACGATTATGTGATTGCCGACATCGGCCTGGCCGAATTCGGTCGCCGTGAGATCGACATCGCCGAGACCGAAATGCCCGGCCTGATGGCGCTGCGCCGCGAGTTCGGGACGTCCAAGCCGCTGAAGGGCGCGCGGATTGTCGGATCGCTGCACATGACAATCCAGACGGCCGTCCTGATCGAAACACTGACCGCACTGGGTGCCGATGTCCGCTGGGCAACGTGCAACATCTTTTCGACTCAGGATCATGCCGCAGCGGCGATTGCCGCGACGGGTGTCCCTGTGTTCGCGATCAAGGGTGAGAGCCTTGCGGACTATTGGGACTATGTCGGCGACATCTTCAACTGGGGTGCCGGGACTGACGGCCAGACCGCAAATATCATCCTCGACGATGGTGGCGATGCGACGATGTTTGCGCTTTGGGGTGCCAAGCTCGAAGCAGGAAAGGAGCTCGGCGAGCCTGAAAATGAAGAAGAAGTAGAATTTCAGCGCGCTTTGAAGGCGTTTATTGCTAAATATCCGGGTTATCTGACCGAGACCGTCAAGAATCTGAAGGGCGTTTCGGAAGAAACCACGACCGGCGTTCACCGCCTTTATGAAATTGCGAAAAAGGGCGAACTGCCGTTCCCCGCGATCAACGTGAACGACAGCGTTACCAAGTCGAAGTTCGACAACCTCTACGGCTGCAAGGAGTCGCTGGTCGATGCGATCCGTCGCGCGACCGATGTCATGCTCGCCGGCAAGGTCGCCTGCGTTGCCGGTTTCGGTGATGTCGGCAAGGGTTCGGCCCAGTCGCTCCGCAATGGCGGCGCGCGCGTCATGGTCACCGAAGTCGATCCGATCTGCGCATTGCAGGCGGCAATGGAAGGCTTTGAAGTCGTCACGATGGAAGAGGCCGTCACCCGCGCCGATATCTTCGTGACCGCAACCGGCAACGCCGACGTCATCACCGCCGACCATATGCGTGCGATGAAGCCGATGGCAATCGTTTCGAACATCGGCCATTTCGACAGCGAAATCCAGATTGCCGCCCTGTCCAACTATAAGTGGACCGAAGTGAAGCCCGGCACCGATTTGGTCGAGTTCCCGGACGGCAAGCAGATCATCATCCTCGCCAAAGGACGCCTCGTGAACCTCGGTTGCGCGACGGGTCATCCTTCGTTCGTGATGTCTGCCAGTTTCACCAATCAGGTGCTGGCGCAGATCGAATTGTGGACGAACCAGTCGAACTACAAGAACGAAGTTTACGTTTTGCCAAAGCATCTCGACGAGAAGGTCGCGGCGCTTCATCTGGAAAAGCTGAACGTGAAACTGACCAAGCTGAGCGAAAAGCAGGCCGGTTATATCGGCGTTTCGGTCGATGGTCCGTTCAAGCCAGATCATTATCGCTACTGACCCGGTTCTAAAGTCTCGCGACTGCCTATAAGGCAGTCGCGATGACCCGGCTTTACACATCATGTTGACGCTCACGACGGGCAACGCCGCCATCGTCGGGGCTGTGCTGGCGTTATGGACGATCGGCGCGGCCTGGGCGGTATTCAGCGGCATGTCGATGCGTCGCCGCGCCGCAGATGCTGCTGGCGAGGCTGGACGGCTCCACCAGTTGCTTGGCGCGTCGCCTGCCGTTCCGATGCTGGTCCGCTCCGATGGCCGCGTCGAGGCTCCTGAAAAGCTTGGCGACTGGCTGGGTCTGGGCCGTATCCCGAATTTCATCGTTGATTTCGCCGGAACGGGAAACGGGCTTTCCGAAGACGACGCCCATGGCCTCGCGCGCGATGTCATGGCCGCGCAGAAAAGTGCGAAGGCGTTCGTCCGATCGATGCGACCGCAGGAATCGCACCGGACACTGTTGATGCAGGGCGCGCGGGCACCCGCAGCGATTGGCGGCGGTGTCCTCGTCTGGGTTTATGATGCGACCGAAAGCCAGGCCGAAATTGGGCAACTGAGCAGCGAGGTCGCGCGCCTGACCCGCGCGTTCGATGCGCTGACGTTGTTGATCGAAGCAGCACCGATCCCGATGTGGCATCGCGGCCCCGACCTTCGCCTGACGCTGGTGAACCGCGCCTATGTCGAGGCCGTCGATGCCGCCAGTGCCGACGACGCGGTGGCGCGTGGCCTCGAACTTGTCGAGATGGCAGGCGGCGTCGGACCGATCGCCACGGCATCGGCAGCACGCGACGCAGGCGAAGTGCGGTCGCGGACGGTCCCCGCGACGATTGGCGGGCAGCGGCGCTCGGTGCGGATCGTCGATGTCCCTCTCGGCGAGGCCGGGGTTGCTGGTTACGCGCTGGACAATGACGAACTCGAACGCGCGCACGGTGCCTTCCGCCGGTTTGCCGATACCCAGCGCGATACGCTCGATCGGCTTTCGGCAGGCGTCGCCCAGTTCGAGGCCGACCGCAGCCTGTCGTTCTGCAACATGCCTTTCCAGCGCATGTTCGCGCTGAAGCCCGAATGGGTTGCCGACCGCCCCGAATTCGATCGTGTCCTCGAACGGATGCGCGAAGCCGGGCGCGTACCCGAGGTGCGCGATTTTCCGGGGTGGAAGGCCGAACGCCGCGAATGGTTCACCAGTGCCGAGGGCGCGACCGAGGAGGCGTGGCTGCTCGCGGGTGGATCGCACCTTCGCGTCGTTGCCCAACCTCTTCCCGATGGCGGACTGCTGCTGATATTCGAGGATCGCACCGAACAGATCCAGTTGGCCAGCGCGCGCGACACCTTGCTCCGGGTGCGCGAGGCGACGTTCAACAATCTGTTCGAGGCGATCGGAGTTTTTGCGGGCGACGGGCGGCTGCACGTCTGGAACAACAAGTTTCGCGATATCTGGGGTTTCGACGAGGCATTGCTGGCGACGCACCCCCGCGTCGACACCCTCGCTGAAGCGGCGGCACCTATCCTGTCCAGCCCACAACGCGCCTCGCTGATCCGCGACCTCGTGCGGACGGCAACGATCGAACGCAAGGCGCGGAGCGGACGGGTCGCGCTGAAGGACGGTCGACACTTTGAATTTGCAGCGGTCCCCTTGCCCGATGGCAACGCCCTGTTCACGATGCTCGACATCACGGACAGCCGCAGGATCGAGCGCGCGTTGCGTGATCGCACCGACGCGCTGGAGGCCGCAGACAAGCTGAAGTCGCTGTTCGTCGCCAATATGAGCTATGAATTGCGAACCCCCCTGACGTCGATCGGCGGTTTTGCCGAGATGTTGTCCCAAGGCTATGCGGGCGATCTCAGCGATCAGGCAGGCGAGTATGTTAAGGCCATCCTCGATTCGGTTACCAAGCTTGGGTTGCTGGTCGATGACGTGCTGCAGATGACGCAAAGCGCAGCGCAACTCATCGCGGTGGATCGTGAAACGGTCGATCTGGTCCAGATGCTGGATGCGGTCGCCGCCGAACGTCAGGAGGCGGTTGCGGCCAAAAGCCAGACTCTCGTTCGTGATTTCGGTGCTGATACCGGCCGCGTGGGAATCGACGCGAGACCGTTGCGCGAGGCTATCGGGCTATTGGTCGACGGTGCGATCGCAGACACTCCGGAGGGCGGACGCATACTGCTTCACGCCAGCGGAACCGGACAGGGCGCGTTGCTCGTCGTTTCCGACAATGGCCCCGGATCGGGAGCCGATCGCGACATGCTGGACGAAATTCGTGCGCTGGTCGGTCCCGCCGGTGGAACGGTAACTGCGATGGCCGAACCCGGCGAGGGTACCGCCGTTCAGATCATACTCGTCCGTTGATCTTCCTTTCTAACGAGGCCGCTACCGAGGACGCTGGACGCTTGCTGGCTTCGGTAGTGTTTCCGGGTGACGTCATTGCGCTGTCAGGACCTTTGGGGGCTGGCAAGACCGGCCTTGCTCGGGGATTTATCGAGGCATTGGGATTTCCGGGTGAAGTGCCAAGCCCCAGTTTCGGGCTCGTCATTCCCTATGACCCGCCCGACGTCAGGATGCCGGTCTGGCATATCGACCTGTATCGAATCGACGATGCAGCTGAGATTGACGAACTGGGACTGGACGACGCGCGGGGGGATTGCGTTCTGGTCATCGAATGGGCCGAACGGATGGGCAATCGGCTATGGGCGGACGCCTTGAGGATCGATCTGGCGGTGGACGGGGCGGGGCGGCGCTTGACAGCGCAGGTGCCGCCGTCTTGGAAGGCAAGATGGCCATTCAGATGATTCCGCCCGTTGCCGCTCCCGACTTTCTGACGCGCTGTGGCTGGGGTGGGGCTGAAATCCTGCCGCTCGCCGGGGATGCGTCGTTCCGGCGGTATTTCAGGGTTGTGGCTGCGGGGCGGCGGGCGGTCCTGATGGACGCCCCACCGCCGCATGAGGACCCGCGGCCATTCATCCAAATCGCCGAGCATCTGACGGGACTTGGATTTTCAGCACCGACGATCATCGCCAGCGACCTCGACCAGGGGCTCGTCCTGCTCGAAGATTTCGGCGACGCGCGGATGCGAGAGGTGGTGGATGCCGATCCCGACAGCGAATACGCGATCTATTCCGAGGTGGTCGATTTGCTCGGGCAGCTTCACAAGCATCCTGCCGCCGACTTGCCGCCCTATTCGCGCGAGGTGCTCCAGCGTGAGGCGGGGCTTTTCGTCGAGTGGTATTGCCCAGCCGTGTCGCTGACGGTCGATGAAACGGCGTATCGTGCCGCATGGGACGGTGCCTTGGAAGCGATCGAAGACGCGCCCGCCGTGACGGTCCTGCGCGACTATCATGCCGAGAACATCATGCTGATTGCGGGGCGCGAGGGGCTGGCCGGGCTAGGCCTGCTCGATTTCCAGGACGCGCTGGCCGGGCATCCCGCCTATGACCTGGTATCGTTGTTGCAGGATGCGCGACGCGATGTTTCGCCCGAACTGGAGGCAGAGATGCTCGCGCTTTATTGTGGCGATGTGGATGCCGGTTTCGATGCGGCCTATGCGGTCCTCGGCGCGCAACGGAATGCCAAGATCCTCGGCATATTCACGCGGCTGTGGAAGCGCGACGGCAAGCCCCGATACCTCGAATATCTGCCGCGAGTCTGGGCTTATCTGGAACGCGACCTCGAGCATCCGGCGCTGGTCGGCGTGGCCGCATGGTTTGCCGAAAATGTGCCGCTCCAAGCCCGCGCGGCGGCATGGGCACATTTGCCCGAATGATCGCGAAACCAAAGACGGCGATGGTCATGGCGGCAGGGCTGGGCAAGCGGATGCGTCCGCTGACGGCGAGCCGTCCGAAGCCGCTCGTGCAGGTCGGGGGCAAGGCGCTGATCGATCATGCTCTGGATCGGCTGGCGGCGAGCGGGATCACGCGCGTGGTCGTGAACGCGCATTATCTGGCGGGGTCGCTGGAGGCGCATCTCGCGCGCCATTCGCATGGGCTGGAAATTGCGATCTCGGATGAGCGCGAAAAATTGCTTGAGACCGGAGGGGGGCTGATCAAGGCGTTGCCGCTGCTTGGCGAAGACCCGGTACTCGCGGTCAACAGCGACAACCTCTGGGTCGATGGGCCGACCGATGCGATCAGCCTGTTGGCGAACCGGTGGGACGACCGGCAAATGGACGCGCTGCTGCTGCTGGTGCCGCTGGCGCGCGCGAATTGCCATAGCGGGAAGGGCGACTTCCACATGGATGCGGGTGGGCGAATTGCGCGGCGCAAATCAGGGCGGATCGCGCCGTTCGTGTTCACCGGGGTGCAGTTGATTTCAAAGCGATTGCTGGTTGATCCGCCCTCCGATGCGTTTTCGACCAATATATTCTGGGACCGGGCGATTGCTGCGGGCCGGGCTTTCGGGGTAGCGCATCAGGGGCTTTGGTTCGATGTCGGGATGCCCGGTGCGATTGCCAAAACGGAATTCATACTCAGCCATGGTTGAGCGGGTAACGCCTGCCGTATTCACGATCCCCGTTCACCGGAGCTTTGCCGACGCGCTGGTCAATGGACTGATCGCGATGTTCGGGCGCGACCGGATGGAACTGGCGCGCGGGGTGATCCTTGTGCCGAACAACCGTGCGGCGCGGGCGATTACCGATGCTTTCGTGCGGCGAGCCGAGGGTGGGTTGCTGCTGCCGCGACTGGTGCCGGTTGGCGACGTTGGTGAGGAAGCATTAGGCGTAGCGCTCGACCCTGCCGATGCCGAGCCTGTGCCGCCAGCGGTCGATCCGCTGCAGCGGCGGTTTATATTGGCGCGGTTAATTCAGGAGGAACGGGCGATTGCGCGGTCGCCGGTCGATGCGGCTGAGGCTCTGCGACTGGCCACGGAACTGGCGGCGACGCTCGATCAGTTGCTGGCGGAGGAGATTGCGCCGAGCCGGCTACGCGATCTTCAGGTCGCGCAGGAACTGTCGGTCCACTGGCAGAAGTCGCTGGATTTGTTCGGGGTGCTGCTCGACCGCTGGCCCGACGAGTTGAAGCGGATAGGGCGGATCGATCTGGTGACGCGACGCAATATCCTGCTGCGGCGGGCGGCGGAGCAATGGGCGGTCTCGCCGCCGCCGGGGTTCGTGGTTGCGGCTGGGATTACGAGTTCGGCCAAGCTGGTCATGAATTTGGTTCGCGCGGTGTCGCGGATGGAGCGCGGCATGGTCGTGTTTCCGGGGATCGACCTTGCCAGCCCGGACGAGGAATGGGAGGCGATCAGCGAGAAGGCGATCGAGAGCCATCCGCAGCATCATCTTCGGACGGTGCTCGACGGCATCCGGGTTGCGCGGAGCGACGTCAAACGCTGGCGCTGGGGGGATGGGCGCGAGCGGCTCGCGGTTCGGGCGCGGGCGGTTTCGAATGCCTTTGCTCCGGCGCAGTTCACGGCAAAGTGGAACATATTGCCGCCTCAACAGGTGCGGTTGAAGGGCGTGACCAATGCCGTGTTCGCGACACCTGCCGATGAGGCGCAAGGGATTGCGATCGCCTTGCGCGGTGCTCTTGAGGAGGCGGGAAAGACAGCGGCACTGATAACGCCGGATCGGGTGTTGGCGGAGCGGGTCGTCGCGCACCTGAAGCGGTGGGGCATCGATGCGGATGACTCTGCCGGGCGTGCGCTGAGCGAGACGCCTTCCGGGACGCTGATATTGGCTGTGGCCACGGCGGCGGTGGAGCGGTTTGCTCCGGTGGCGTTGCTGGCTTTGGTGAAGCATCCGCTGGTGATGACCGAGGCGCGGGCCGACTGGCTGGATGGTGCGCGTGACCTTGATCTTGCGATCCGGGGGCCGCGGCCTGCTCCCGGATTGGTGGGATTGTCGGCGTTTTTGACCGGAGACGAGGAGCGCACGAAATCTCGCCGGACGAGGGCTAATATCTGGTGGAATGACGTCACTCCGCTATTCGAGCCGCTCGAAACGGCATTTGGCGAGCCGCACCCTACGCTGGCTTCGCTGGTCGAGGCGGTGCGGGTTTGCGTGCAGGCGGTGGCTGGCGACAATGCGTGGGCGGGGCCAGCTGGGCGGGCGGCAGCGGATTTGTTCGATGCTTTGGCTGCGAACAGTGGCGAGGGGCCGCGTGATTTCGATGCGGATGCGCTGGTGCCGTTGCTGCGGCAGTTGATGAGTGAGATCGCGGTTCGGCCTCCGCAGGGGGGCCATCCACGGATTTCTATCTGGGGGTTGCTGGAGGCTCGGCTGCAGCAAGCCGACTTGCTGGTGCTGGGTGGGCTGAACGAGGGGGTCTGGCCTGCGAGCCCTTCGCCTGACCCTTGGTTGGCACCTCGGGTGCGGATCGAGCTGGGGCTGGGCGGACTTGAGCGGCGCGTTGGGCTGGCGGCGCACGATCTGGCGACGGCGCTGGGTGGACGTGAAGTCTTGGTGACGCGTGCCAGGCGCGATGCGCGGTCGCCGACGATTGCGTCCCGGTTCTGGCTGCGCTTGGACGCGATGACGGGGGGGATCGAGGCGAATACCAAGCTGGTCAGGTTGGCGGCGGCGATCGATGCTCCGCAGGCGAGGGCGGCGCTGACCAAGCGACCTGCGCCGACGCCGCCTGCCGCGATTCGTCCACGGCGGATTTCGGTTACCGACGTCGATCGGCTGAAGGCGGATCCATATGCTTTTTATGCCAAGGCCATGCTGAAGCTTCCGGTTTTGGACGCTGTGGACGCCGATCCGGGGCCTGCTTGGCGGGGAACTGCGGTTCATGCCGTGCTGGACAAATGGGCAAAGAACGACGGGTTCGATCCGGGAAAATTGCGCGGGCGGGTTACGGAATTGCTCAACGACGCGGGGACGCACCCATTGTTGAGGGCGCTTTGGCAGCCACGACTGGCCGAAGCTATCGACTGGATTGCGGTGACGATTGCCGAGGATCGGTCGAAGGGGCGGACCGTGATTGCGAGTGAAATCCGGGGTGAAGCGGAGATTGCTGGCGTTACCCTGACCGGGATTGCGGATCGGGTGGACCGGATCGACGGGGCGCTGGCGGTCGTGGATTATAAGACCGGGAAGGCTCCGTCGCCAAAGGCCGTGGCTGCCGGATTTTCGATGCAGTTGGGGTTGCTGGGGCTGATTGCCGAGCGTGGCGGGTTTGCCGGGGTTACCGGGACTGCCGGGGTGTTCGAATATTGGTCGCTGGCGAGTGACGGCAAGGGTGGCTTTGGCAAGGTGACGTCGCCGGTCGGGGGGCGGGCTTCGATTGCACCTGAGGATTTTGTCAGGGTATCCGCTGGGCAGTTTTCGGAGGCTGCGGCTAACTGGTTGACGGGCAATGCGCCATTTACGGCGAAACTGGTGCCGGAATACGCGACCTACGAGGATTACGATCAGTTGATGCGGCGGGATGAATGGTATGGCCGCGAGGACGTGGCGTGAAGACATCGCTCGTGTCCGCCCATGCACCCCTAAAGGGTGAGCAGCGGCTGGCTTCCGATCCGGGGGAGCATGTCTGGTTGTCGGCGAGCGCGGGGACCGGGAAGACGTATGTCCTGTCCGCGCGGGTCTTGCGGTTGTTGTTGCGGGGCGCGCGACCGGATTCGATCCTGTGCCTGACGTTTACCAAGGCTGGCGCTGCGGAGATGGCGGAGCGGGTTCACCAAAGGTTGGCCTGGTGGGTTCGGTTGGACGACACGGTTTTATTTCGCGAGTTGGAGGCGCTGGGCGAGCCTTCGGGGCCTGTCGAGCGGGAGAATGCGCGCACCTTGTTTGCCAAGGTATTGGAATCGCGTGGCGGTGGCCTGCGGATCATGACGATCCATGCTTTTTGCCAGACCTTGTTGGCGGGGTTTCCGCTTGAGGCCGGGTTGATCCCGGGGTTTCGGCCTATCGAGGGGCGTGAGGAAGCGGCGCTGGGGCAAAGCGTTTTGGCCGATGTCGTGGTGACGGCGGAGCGTGAGGGTGATCGGCGGTTGCTGGGCGATCTGAGCGCGCTTAGTCGGCGACTGGGCGAGGATGAGGCGCGCCGATTTTTGTCGCGGGCTGCGCGGGCTGGAGAGGCTTTGGACGCCTTGCCCGAGGGGTTGGATGCGCTGGTGCGCCGCGCGATGGATGTGCCCGCCGATTTCGACGCGGGCGATATTGCGCTGGCTTGTAGCGATGGGGCTTTCGACCGGCCTGCTTTGCTGGAACTGGCGCGTATGTATGCTGGCTGGGCGACCAAGACCGGCGAGGCTGCGGCTGACCGGATTGCGGAGTGGTTGCTCGGGTCACCGGAACAGCGGGCTGCCGAATTGTCGGGACTGGCGCTCGTCTGGTTGAACAAGGATGGCGAGTTTCGCAAGGCTGGACCGAAAGACCCAGGGTTTCCGGCATTGCGCGAACAGCTGAACGTGTGGTGCGGGGAGCTTTGTGGGCTGGCGGCGCGGGCGGAACTGGCGGCGGGGGTGTCGTCGGCGCTGAACGCGGGGCGGCGGTATGCGCGAGCGTATGATGGAGCAAAGCGCGCGCGGGGGTTGGTCGATTTCGACGATCTCATCCGGCTGACCGGGCGGCTGCTGGGCGAGCCGGGGATTAGCGACTGGATACGCTATAAGCTGGATCAGGCGACCGATCACATTTTGGTCGATGAGGCGCAGGATACGAATTTGCGTCAGTGGGAGATCGTTGCCGGGCTGGCGAGCGAGTTTTTTGCAGGTGAGGGCGCGCGGGACAATTTCGAGCGGACGATCTTTACCGTCGGCGATTTCAAACAGGCGATTTACGGGTTTCAGGGGACCGATCCGGAGCATTATCGTGTTGCGGGGATCGGGTTCAATCGACAGGCGGAGGCTGCGGGCCGAGAGATCATCCAGTTGTCGCTGAACGCGTCGTTCCGGTCTTCGCAGCCGGTGTTGAATGTGGTCGATAAGTTGCTCGACGAATTGGGACATCAGGCATTGGGATTGCCCGGTGCATCGGAGCCGCATGTCAGTTTCGGAGGCGGGTTCGGGCAGGTGACTCTGTTGCAGCCATTGAGCGGGGATAGCGCGGCAGAGGACGATGGCGAAGAGGGCTGGGTCGAGGATCATGTGCGCAAGCTGGCGGGGACGCTGGCGAAACAGGTTCGGGGTTGGCTGTCGGTTGCTAGTGCGGAGCGGGTCTGGCTGGAGCGCAAGGCGCGGTGGTTGCGGCCCGAGGACGTGATGATTTTGGTCCGCAAGCGTGGTGAGTTGGCGGCGTTGCTGGTGGCGCGTTTACAGGCGGAGGGGGTTCCGGTTGCGGGTGTCGATCGGTTGCGGTTGCAGGCTCCGCTGGCGGTGAAGGATCTACTGGCCGCGATGCGCTTTGCGGTGCAGCGGGGGGACGATCTGACGCTCGCGGCTTTGCTGGTTTCGCCGTTGATGGGGTGGGATCAGGATCAGCTTTTTGCCGTCGCGCATGGGCGTAAGGGGTCGCTGTGGGAGGCTGTTCCTGAAGGGGAGACGCGCGAGGCTTTGCTGGCGATCCTGAACGCGGCCGACCGGGTTACGCCGTTTCAATTTCTGGAGACTTTGCTCTCGGGGCCTTTGCAGGGACGGCGGAAGCTGATCGCCCGGCTTGGTGAGGAGGCCCGCGATCCAATTGACGAGTTGTTGAACGCGGCGCTGCAATTCGGGCGTGAGGGGACGGCTTCGTTGCAGGGGTTTCTCGACTGGTTCGACCGGGGCGAGGGGGAGATCGTGCGCGATGCGATGGGCGCAGGCGATGCGGTTCGGGTGATGACGGTGCATGGCGCGAAGGGGTTGCAGGCCCCGGTCGTCGTGCTGGCCGACGCGGCGGGTGATCCGGATGCGAGCGGCGCGCGCGGGTTCGAGTGGGTATTGGATAGTTTCGACGCTTCCGATGGGACGATCAGGCCGGTGCCGCTGTTTCGGCCGAGAGCGGCGGAGCGGGCTTTGGTGGCTTCGCTGGAGAAGGCGGCGAGCGAGGCGGATGACCGCGATCGACGGGAGCATTGGCGGCTATTGTATGTGGCGATGACGCGGGCGGAGGAGCGGCTGGTTGTCGCCGGGTCATTGGGAACGCGGGCGAAGGGGGTTGTTCCGCCGGAGAGTTGGCATGCGGCGATTGGGCGGGCGCTGGCCCGGCTGGAGGTTGTCGGGGTGGCTGATCCGGTTTGGGGGTCGCGGGCGGATTATGTTGTTGGTGCTTTGGGCGCGCGGGTTGAAGAAGGTCTCTCGACTGCGTTCGAGAAAAGGGCCGTTTTGCCAGACTGGTTGCGTGTTGCGGCTCCGGTAGAGGCGCGGCCTCCCCGGCCTCTGGCACCGTCTTCGCTGGGTGTCGATCTGGTGGCGAGTCCTCCGGGCGGTGTGGGCAAGGCGGATGCGGCGGAGCGCGGGCGGCGGTTGCATGGGTTGTTCGAGCGGTTGCCGGGGGTTGCGGTGACCAAGCGGCGGGCTGCAGGGATTGCCTGGCTGGGAGATGCGGAGCTGGTCGATGCGGCGTTGGCCGTGATCGACGATCCGGCGTTTGCGGATGTGTTCGCAGAAGGAGCGCTGGCGGAGGCTCCGATTGCGGGGGTCGTCGATGGTGTTGTCGTATCGGGGGTTGTGGATCGGTTGATTGTGACCGACGCCGCTGTGACGATAGTCGATTTCAAGACCGGGCGGGTGCCGCGCGATGGTGGGGCGGTGCCGGTGCATCATCTGCGGCAGATGGCGGCTTATGCGGCGGTTGTGGCGCAGATTTTTCCGGATCGGGAGGTTGGCGCGGCGCTTTTGTATAGCGCGGGGCCGGTGCTTTATCGGGTTTCGGCGGGGGATCTGGCGCGCTGGAAGCCGGGCTTTAGCGTCACAATCCAGAATTTGGGTGTTGCCGGTTGAGAAGCGCGCGCGTGGTGCCTAGATACAGTTCAACTTACAGGAGATTTCAGATGGCCACCGTTGCAGTTACCGATGCCAGTTTCGCCAATGATGTGATCGGTGCCAGCGGTCCGGTGCTCGTCGATTTCTGGGCGGAATGGTGCGGGCCGTGCAAGATGATCGGGCCGAGCCTCGAGGAAATTTCGGACGAGCTGGGTGAGAAAGTCACCATCGTGAAGCTGAACATCGACGACAATCCCGATGCTCCGGCGAAGTATGGCGTGCGCGGTATCCCGACGATGATCCTGTTCAAGAACGGTGCGCCTGCTGCGACCAAGGTCGGTGCGGCGCCGAAGTCGCAGTTGAAGGGCTGGCTGGAAAGCGAGCTTTAGGATCGGTAATCGGCGTTGATGCTGATGTAGCCGTGGGTGAGGTCGCACGTCCATACGGTCGCGCGGCCTTCGCCTAGCCCGATATCGACGCCGACTTCGATGTCGCTGCCTTTCAGGTGCGCGGTGACGGGGGCTTCGTCATAGCCTTCGACCGCGAGGCCGTTGCGGGCGACCTGCGTGGTGCCGAACCGGATCGAGAGGGTGTCGCGGTCGGCGGGTTCGCCTGCTTTTCCGACGGCCATGACGACGCGGCCCCAGTTGGCGTCCTCACCGGCGATGGCGGTTTTGACGAGCGGCGAGTTGGCGATGCTGAGCGCGATGCGGTGCGCGCTGCTGTCCGACTTTGCGCCCTCGACGCGGATTTCGATGAACTTGGTTGCGCCTTCGCCGTCGCGGACGACGAGATGCGCGAGTTGGCGGCACAGGTCGGACAGGGCGGCGGCGAAGGCGTCGGCTCCGGCGTCGTCAGCGGTGGTTAGCGGTTCATTGCCCGCTGCTCCGGTGGCGAAGGCGAGGACGGTGTCGCTGGTCGATGTGTCGCTGTCGACGGTGATGCAAGAAAACGTCGCGCGGTTAGCGGCGGTCAGCATGCCCTGAAGCAAATCGGGCGCGATTGCCGCGTCCGTGAAGATGAAGCCGAGCATCGTCGCCATGTCGGGCGCGATCATGCCGCTGCCCTTTATAATGCCCACCAGCGTTACCGTGCGGTCGCCGATCACGGCCTGCGTCTGCGCGGCTTTCGGGAAAGTGTCGGTGGTGCCGATGGTGTTGGTGGCGTCCTCCCATGAACATTCCGGGGCGGCGAAGGCTGCGGTGAGACCAGCTTCGGCCTTGTCGATGGGGAGCGGCACGCCGATCACGCCGGTCGACGCCACGAACACGTCGGAGGGCTGGCAGCCGAGTTGCCCGGCGACGCGCGCGGCGATGGCTTCGACGGCGGCGCGGCCCCGGCTGCCGGTGAAAGCGTTGGCGTTCCCGGCGTTGACGACCAGCGCGCGGGCATGGCCCAGGGTCAGCGCGGCGCGGCACCATTCGACTTCGGGAGAGGGGCATTTGCTCTGCGTCGTAACGCCCGCGACGGAGGTTCCCTGTGTGAGTTCCACGAACGTCAGGTCGCAGCGGCCCCAGTCCTTATACCCGGCACGGGCGATGCGCGGGGTGGCTCCGGCGATGGCGGCCAGCGCGGGGAAGGGCCGGGCGAGGGGGGAGATGGGGGAAGGCATGGGGCTTCATAAGGCGGGATGGCGGGGGGTGGAATAGGGTTGTCACTCTCATCGGGTTGTAGACTTTAGGCCACTTGTCAGTGACAAGCTGGAGCGGGGTAAATAATTACGGTTTTAAAAATGCCAAAATGGTGTGGGGTAGTACTTGTTGTAGCTTTTTGTTGGACGAGCTTATGCGCTTCTATGTCGTCCCCAGTATCCGCCAAGCGTGATAACATTGGTGAGAACGTCCCTGTTAGGCAGGTAGGTACGAACTCTGCGTCAGCGGTGCCGGTTTCGCCAGTGGAAAGCTTTGTACCTTATCGCAACTATAATCCTGACCCTTGTTACCGTTCGAAGTCGCATGATGTGTCTGATTTGTGCGCTCAATGGCGGGGCGCCATCGCGGCTGAGAAGTCTGCACGAGAGGCTAGGAGAGCGACCACATGGTCGATAGTGGCAACGATATTAAGCGCAATTGCAGTTGCAGGTTTAATTACGACGATTTGGCAAACTAGAGGCGCGTTAGGCGAAGCACGCAGAAGTAACTTGATCGCTCAGCGGGCTAACGCACGCGCGACACGGCAATCGATTACGGGCGCCAGAGATACTGAAAGGGCTCTGGAGATTGCTGAAAGAAATGCGTCCGCCGCAAGCGGCTTAGTGGCAGCAACAGAGCGAAATGCCCAAAAACAATTGAGAGCCTATTTGGCCGTTACAAATGTCGTCATAAGAGCTGTCGGCCCAAATGCGCTTTACGCGACCGTCCAAATTTCCAATTTGGGGTCTACCCCCGCCCGAATCAAAAAAGCTAATCGCATGGCGTGGATCGGTCCGATAACTCAAGTTCGACCTCATGAAACCGGCCCGGATCCAATTGCATTCCGGCATATCGCAGATCTTCTCAGTAATGGAGTTCCTGCTAATATATTTTTGAATGTCGAAAACATCTTGCCCGACGGTTGGCCCTCTAAAGACGTTCTCGAACTCTATCTTTACGGACGGGTTGAATATGCAGATGTATTTGGAGAAGAGCATTGGATGACATTCGCATTTCGCCTTAACGGATATGAAGTCACAAGTGACTCAACGTTCACGGCTTGCATTTATGGCAATGGCGGAAGCTAGCAGGGTTGAGAAGATCCAGGCGTTTGCATATTTCGATAAACCTATCCCGTTCTGGACGCGTTAAGACTGTTTGCGTAAGGGTGCCTCCGATGCGCTTTTTGTTGCTCCTTTCTGCTTTGTTGTCGGCGATGGTCGGGTCGGGGGCTTATGCTCGTCCGGCGCTCGCGCTGACGCATCAGGTTGGGGGGCTGGAGGGGGTTCAGGCTCCGAAAATTGCGGGGGCGGTTCGGGCTATGCGGCCGGTTGCGGGGCTTCCGCGCGTTGTGGATCGGCTTGCGGGTGACGGGCTGGTTGGTTCGGTTGCGGTTTTGCCGGTTGATGTCCCAATTTATTCGATGCGGTTGCGCGTCTAGCTTTGTGTTTCGCGCGCTCGGATAGGCGCTGCTTTGTTCGCGCTGCTGAGCCAGCGGCGGCGGGCCATATTTAAAATTCAGCTCTATTTTCAGGCGGTCCCGTGTGGGGCTTGGCCTTTCATCTAAGATAACAGGAATTCCCTATGCTCGGCGGTATTGCCAAGGCCATTTTCGGGTCGTCGAATGATCGTTACGTCAAGTCGCTCGGGTCGATCGTGCAGAAGATCAATGACTTCGAACCGACGATTTCGGCGATGTCCGATGAGGAGCTTTCCAATCAGACATTGCTGTTCCGCGCGCGGCTGGCGGAGGGTGAGAAGCTCGACAATCTGTTGCCCGAAGCATTTGCTACGGTGCGGGAGGCGGCTTCGCGCACCTTGGGGCAGCGGCATTACGATACGCAGCTGATCGGCGGCATCGTCCTGCATCGCGGCGAGATTGCCGAGATGCGGACGGGTGAGGGCAAGACGCTGGTCGCAACCCTCGCCTGTTATCTGAACGCGCTGCCGGGTCTTGGCGCGCACGTCGTCACGGTGAACGACTATCTGGCGGCGCGCGATGCGGGCTGGATGGGGCGGGTCTATCGCTTTCTGGGGCTGACGGTCGGGGTTGTCGTTCCCGATATCAGTGAGGAGCAGCGGCGGGCGGCTTATGCGGCGGATATCACTTACGGGACGAACAACGAGTTCGGCTTCGATTACCTGCGCGACCATATGAAGTACGATCGCGGGCAAATGGTGCAGCGGCCCTTCAACTTCGGCATCGTTGATGAGGTGGATTCGATCCTGATCGACGAGGCGCGGACGCCTTTGATTATCTCGGGGCCGACCGACGACAAGTCCGAGCTTTATATGCTGGTCGACGCGGTCGTGAAGCAGTTTGCCGAGGAAGATTACGAAAAGGACGAGAAGCAGAAGTCGATCATCCTGACCGAGGACGGCACCGAAAAGGCCGAGCGGATGCTGGAGGATGCGGGGTTGCTGGAAGGCGACAACCTGTACGACATCGAGAATACGCAGGTCGTCCATCATCTGAACCAGTCGCTGCGCGCGAACATGATGTTTCGGCGCGATACCGACTATATCGAGAAGGACGGC
>JAQGKX010000041.1 GCA_028289885.1 Sphingomonadales bacterium | reverse complement strand
GTGCGTCAGTTGCGCAACATCGTCGAGCGCACGATCATCCTGGCACCGGGCGACCGACTCGCGCGGATCGACGTCGATCTGTTACCGCCGGAGATTATTCAGGATGCGGGCGTAGGGCAGGGGGCCGTGGGTTCATCAGTAATGGGCACGCCTTTGCGGGAAGCGCGCGAGACGTTCGAGCGCGAATACCTGAGGGTCCAGATTCGACGTTTTTCCGGGAATATCTCGCGTACGGCAAGTTTCATCGGGATGGAGCGCTCGGCGCTGCACCGGAAGCTGAAGATTCTGGGAATTACCGATATAAAGAGCGATGGCGACGAGTGAGCACTTGCAGCACTCGCGAAGTGGATTAGATTAGGGGCATCAACCGTTCGCGGTTGCCGCACGACGTCCGGTGCTATCGGCGCAAAAGCGGGCCTACGATCCCGCCAAAAGCAAATGAGAAAAAATCATGGCCGAAAAGCCCAACAACCTACAGGATCTATTCCTGAACTCGGTCCGCAAGGCCAAGACCCCGGTTACGATGTTCCTTGTGAAGGGCGTCAAGCTGCAGGGTATCATAACCTGGTTCGACAATTTTTCGGTGCTGCTGCGTCGCGACGGCCAGTCCCAGCTGATCTACAAGCATGCGATTTCCACGGTGATGCCGTCCAATCCTCTCGACCTCGCGCCGGTTGCAGCTGCTTTTGCAGAAGACACGCACAAACCCAAGCAATTACAGGACATTTTCCTGACCGCCGTGCGTCGTCAGAACAATCCGGTGACGATGTTTCTCGTCAATGGCGTGATGCTTCAGGGCGAAATCGCGGCCTACGACCTGTTCTGCATGCTCCTCCAGCGCGATGGCATGGTGCAGCTCGTCTACAAACATGCGGTGTCGACGGTCCAACCGGCACACCCGTTGAACCTGGCCGAGGAAGGGCCTGCGGAGGAGGCGGCGTAAGCCCGATATCTTGGCAAGTTTTGAACTGAAGAGAGAAGAAGGCGTCGCTCGTGGTGCCAAGGCTATCGTCGTATATCCCGATCGCCATTCCGCTGGCTTGCGGGACAATGATGCGCGTCTCGACGAGGCAGCGGGACTCGCGGCGGCGATCGGCATCGACGTGGTCGACAAAGTCGTCGTCCGCGTCCGTGCGCCCAAACCGAAAACCCTGTTCGGCAGCGGACAGGTCCAGGAACTTGCGGCGCGGGTTCAGGCCCATGAGGCGGAGTTGCTGATCGTCGATGGCGCGCTGACGCCGGTGCAACAGCGCAATCTGGAGACCGAGACAAAAACCAAAGTTATCGACCGGACTGGCCTGATCCTCGAAATATTCGGGGAACGTGCGGCCAGCGCGGAAGGGCGCTTGCAGGTCGAGCTTGCGCATCTGGACTATCAGGCGGGCCGACTGGTTCGGAGCTGGACCCATTTGGAGCGGCAGCGCGGTGGCTTTGGCTTTCTCGGCGGGCCGGGTGAAACGCAGATCGAGGCCGATCGCCGTTTGATCCGTGACCGCATGGCGAAACTGAAGCGCGAACTTGAACAGGTCGTTCGCACGCGCGGTTTGCATCGCGACCGCAGACGCCGCGCTCCGTGGCCGATTATCGCGCTTGTCGGCTATACGAATGCCGGAAAGTCCACACTTTTCAACCGGTTGACGGGAAGTGACGTCATGGCGGAAAATCTGCTTTTCGCCACGCTTGATCCGACGATGCGGGAGGTCTCCTTGCCCGGCGTCGCCAAGGCGATATTGTCCGATACCGTTGGGTTCGTGTCCGACCTGCCGACCCAGCTGGTCGCGGCATTTCGCGCGACGCTCGAGGAAGTAATTTCCGCCGACCTGATCGTGCATGTGCGCGACGTCAGCCACCCTGACACCGACGCACAGGCGGCCGATGTCGCGGCCGTGCTCGACGATCTGGGGATCAGGGGGGAAGGGGGCATTCCCTTGCTCGAAGCCTGGAACAAGATCGACGGCGTCGATGGCGATGCGCGCGTCGCCATCGAAGGCGAAGCTGCGCGTCGCGACGATGTTGCGGTCGTGTCGGCGCTGAACGGGGAAGGTGTCGCGGCACTGACGGCCCTGATCGGTGCGAAACTGACTGCCGGGCAGCGGCTTCACCATTTCGAGGTGCCAAGCGGCGATGGCGCAGCGATTGCGTGGCTTCATGCGCACGGTGCTGTCGAAAGCGAAGAGCAGACCGATGGGGGAACCAACATCGCGGTTCGCCTGAGCGAGGACGATGTCGCCCGGTTTCAATCGCGGGGGCGCTGAGCCTTCTTAGCGGCGTCCCATAATGCCTCTTTCTCTGCCAGCGTAAGATGTTCAAAATCGGGTGCCACTTCGATGGCACGAAAGCGGCGTTCGAACTTGGCACTGGCTTTACGCAAAGCAGCTTCGCTGTCGATGTTAAGATGGCGAGCGAGGTTTACAACTGCGAACAGCAAGTCGCCGATCTCATCCTCGCGATCAAGGTCGGTAACGGCGCCGTCCACCTCGTCCAGTTCTTCCAGGACTTTCGCGCGGGGGCCGTTTGCATCCGGCCAGTCGAACCCGACGCGTGCGGCACGTTTCTGGATCTTTTCGGCACGCATCAACGCGGGGAGCGCCATTGCTACGCCAGCGAGTGCGCTTGTGTCGGTTGACGCGCTGCGCTCGGACGCCTTGATCGTTTCCCATTGGGCGTGGCCATGGATTCGTGAGACGTTCTCGCCAAACACGTGAGGATGACGGCGCTCCATCTTGTCAGAGATCGCGTTCGCTACATCGGCAAATCCGAATGCACCGATATCTTCGGCGATCTTCGCGTGGAAAACCACCTGCAAGAGTAAATCGCCTAGCTCGTCCTTGAGCGAAACAAGATCGTTCCGTTCGCAAGCATCCGCGACCTCATAGGCTTCCTCGATCGTATAGGGAGCGATGCTGGCGAAATCCTGCGCGACGTCCCAGGCGCAACCGGTTTCACGATCACGCAGTTTTGCCATGATCGTGAGGAGCCGGTCGGTGGCGGCTAATGAGGTGGGGAACTCAACCAAATCAAAGTCCGATAATATGTATTATGTTAAATCAAATAGCAGGTTTGCCAAGTAGGGGGCCTTTGGTCTTTGTGAACAAGGCCCTGAAATTAGCGCTGGTGGTTTCCCCAAGTTGCTCGACCGAGGTGCCACGAAGGTTGGCCAGAAATCTTGCAGTGTCGCCAACGAAAGCAGGTTCGCAGGGTTTGCCACGATGCGGAACCGGCGCCAGGAACGGTGAATCTGTCTCGATCAGCAAACGATCTTCTGGCAATCGAGTCGCTGTCTGCTGAAGATCCCCGGCATTCTTAAAGGTCACGATGCCCGATATGGAAATATAAAATCCGAGGTTCAGCGCGATATCCGCGAAGGCGTCGCTCGCCGTGAAACAATGAATTACCCCTGGAAATATACCTTTTGTCATCTCCTCGCCAAGGATCGCTGCCGTATCGTCTTCGGCTTCGCGCGTGTGGACGATCAATGGCAGGCCGGTTTCGCGAGATGCTGCGATATGCGCGCGGAAGCTGAGGCGTTGCTGGTCGCGGTCGCTGTGGTCGTAATAATAATCCAGTCCGGTTTCGCCAATCGCCACGACCCGCGGATGCCGGGCGCGTTCGACCAGCTTGGCGGTATCGACGTCGGGATGTGCATCGGCCTCGTGCGGGTGAATCCCGATCGACGCCCATACATCGGGTTCGCGTTCGGCTACGCCAACGACGGCGTCCCACTCGGACTCGCGGGTCGAAATATTCAGCATTTCCGTCACGCCCGCAGCCCGTGCGCGCGCGAGTACATCGGCCTGCTGCTCGACGAGACCCTTATACACCAGATGGCAATGTGAATCGATGAACATCAGGGGGTTACCGTCAGGCTGGAAGTTCGAGACGCGGAAAGGCTCCGGTCGGAATGGGCAAGGAAATTCCTACCTCGATCATGGCTGAAAGGTCGGCAAAACTCGGCGGCAAAGACTGGCCCAGCATTTGGAGGACCTTGCCGCATCCATCCGGGATTGCCCATGACGCCAGAATCGCGAGTTGGCGGACGGCTTCGGCGGTATAAAACAGGATCGTGTCGGCACGCGCTGGATCGGTCTTTCGGACGCCCCACGGTGCCTGTTCGGCGAAGTATAAATTGGCGGCACTCATCGCCTGCCAGATTGCCTCGAGCGCCGTGTTGATAGCAAGGTCCGACATCGCTGCGCTGGCGGAGTGCCCCGCTGATGTTATCGCTGCCATCAAATCGATTTCAGCCTGCGTCGCAGTCCCGGGAGTCGGCACTACGCCGCCGCAATTCTTAGCGATCATCGACAGGCTGCGCTGAGCGAGGTTTCCGAAGTTGTTGGCGAGGTCGGCATTGACCCTAGTTACAATGGCTTCGGGGGAATAGCTGCCATCCGATCCGAAGCTGACCTCGCGCAGCAGGAAATAACGCAGGGCATCAACGCCGAACGCGTCGGCCAGTTCGATCGGATCGACGACATTGCCGAGCGACTTCGACATCTTCTCACCACCACGTGCAAGCAGGAAACCGTGGCCGAAGACCTGCTTGGGCAGCGCAATTCCGGCCGACAAAAGAAATGCCGGCCAATAGACCGCGTGAAAGCGGACAATGTCCTTGCCGATGACATGGAGATTCGCTGGCCAGAACTTACCGAAAGTCTCTATATTGTCAGGATATCCAATCCCCGTCAGATAATTGGTCAGTGCATCGACCCACACGTACATGACATGCCCATCGCTGCCGGGCACCTTAACGCCCCAATCGAAGCTGGTCCGCGATACCGACAGGTCCGACAGGCCGCCCTCGACGAACCGCGCTGTTTCATTTCGGCGACTGTCGGGCCGGATGAATTCTGGATGTGCGGCATAATGGTCAAGCAATGGCTGCTGATATTTCGACAAGCGGAAGAACCAGCTTTCCTCGACGGTCCATTCGACAGGTGTCCCCTGCGGAGAAAGGCGTACGCCCCCTTCCCCGTAAACGAGTTCCTTGTCGTCATAAAATGCTTCGTCGCGGACCGAATACCAGCCTTCGTATCGTCCAAGATACAGGTCACCATTAGCCTCCATGGCCTTCCAAAGGGCCTGGCTCGCGGCGTGATGCGCTGTTTCGGTGGTGCGAATGAAACGATCGTAACTAATCTGAAGTCTGTCACACATCGCCCTGAATAAAGCCGACATTTCATCAGATAGCGTGGTGACTCCGACGTTCAGTTCCCGGGCGGTCTTGACCATTTTCAGGCCGTGTTCGTCGGTGCCCGTCATGAAAAACACGTCGCGACCCGATAGCCGCTGGAACCGGGCGATGGCGTCGGTGGCGATAGCCTCATAGGCATGGCCGATATGCGGCTTGCCGTTAGGATAGCTGATGGCGGTGGTGATGAAATAGGGTTCGGAAGACATGGGGCGCTTTAGAGGGTGCGACGTGCCGGTGTCGAGAGACGTCTCTGTTGGCGAGGATCGGTGGCTCAGCGGCGATCGGCCAGTTTCGCCACATAGCCTGCCATTTCAAAGACAACCGTTTCGGCGATCAAGGATTGCGGGATGGCAATGGCGCTGAGCGTCCGTGCCTTTTCCCAGGCGTCGATCGCGCGTTCGAGGGCCGGGCCGCTGCTTGCGCGCGCTCGGGCGGCGATGAACGCCGGTGCGCGCTGCAGGAACGCTTCGTACCGTGGCAAGGCCGCTTTCAGGGCCAGCGACTGGGCAAGCCGACTGCGGATCGCATTCGTAGGGTCGCCGGTTTGCGCAAGTTGGTCGAGAGGGGTTTCAAATGCCGCCAGGTCGAGAGTGGCCGACGCAAGCGCGGCTGCAGGCAGGCCATTGGCGCTTGCGATGAGGGACGCGCGGGATTCCGGGTCGGTGTCGGGCAGCTGGTCGGAGAGGACCGATGCCATTGCGACGTCATCGAGCGGGGCAAACATCAGCAATCGGCACCGCGACCGGATCGTCGGAAGCAATCGCCCGGGAGCATGGCTGACGAGAATAAAGATCGTCGTTTCAGGAGGTTCCTCCAGACTCTTCAGCAATGCGTTGGCAGCACCCCGTTCCATGTCGTCGATGGCATCGACAAGAACGACGCGGCGTTCGCCCATTGAGGTGCCCGTCGCGAATAACGTCCGCAGGCCACGCACCTGATCGATCGTGATGTTTCGCGCCAGCTTTCCGGTATCGTTGGGAAGCCGCTGCAAATGACGGAAATCGGGATGGCTGCCTGCGGTCATCAAATGCGCGGTTGGATGATCCTCCGGCACATCGAGGGCATGGCCACCCGACGGTTTGCCCGATGCGTCGGCCAACAGGCGGCGCGCCGCGGACTGGGCGAAGCTCCCCTTCCCCACGCCACGCGGCCCCGCGAGCAGCCATGCGTGGTGCATCCGGTTGCCATCCATCGCCGCACGAAAGGTGGCGATCTGCGCGTCATGGCCGTACAGTTTCATAGTAGATCATCCAGCGCGGCGAGCAAATGGGCTGTCACTTCATCTTCGCTGCCGGTGGCTTCGATCATCCTGAAGCGGTTGGCATCGCTGGCGGCGAAGGTTTCAAACGATGACGTCACTTTGGCATAATAGCCGGGATCACGCGCACCCATTCGGTCTTTCTCGCCGCCGTCACGCCTTGCCGTTCGCGCGCTGCTTTCGTCACCCGGAAGTCTCAGGACAAGCGTACGATCGGGCCATAAACCCTCGCTTCCAATGGCATGCAGCGCCAGTATTTCGGCGTCGCTCACGTCTCCAGCCCCGCCCTGATACGCGCGGGTCGAGTCGATGAAACGGTCGCACAACACCCATGATCCCCGCGCCAATGCGGGCCGGATCAGTTTTTCGACGTGATCGGCGCGGGCGGCGGCAAACAACAGGGCTTCGGCGCGCGGACTCCAGCGGTCTTCGTCACCGGTCATCAGCAATTTCCGTATTGCTTCTGCGCCGGGAGTACCGCCGGGTTCGCGTGTCGTGACAACCTCATGCCCGCGCGCGCGAAGGGCATCGGCAAGCCGCACAAGCTGCGTGGATTTGCCGACACCTTCGCTGCCTTCGAGAGTTATGAACCGCGCCGTCACGATCCGAGGCCAATTGCGCCGCCGACGATCACGCCCCGACGAGTGACTTTAGCCCGGCCCAGAACCTGCCGAAAAATCCCGCTTCCCCGACGTCGGTTTCGGCCACCAGCGGCATCGTCTGTGGCGGCGTGTCGGGTGTCGTGACCACCAGATCGGCAATATGATCGCCAGCCTTGATCGGGGCCTTGATGGGGCCATTGTAAACGACCTTCACCTGCATGCCACCGGCGCTTCCTCCGGGGAGAGTGACCGCAAGGTTACGCGGGGCAACAAGGCCGACGGTCGCTGCGTTACCCTGCTGGACCTCGGCAACATCGACGTGCTTGCCCTTGGTAAACAAGGGTTTTGTCGTCCATGCGTGAAAGCCCCAGTCCATGAACTTAACCGATTCGCTGATGCGCGAATTAAAGCTGTTCAGACCGGCGACAACCATGACCAGACGGCGTCCGCCCTGTTCCGCCGACCCGGTGAACCCATAGCCCGCCTCGTCGGTATGACCGGTCTTCAGACCATCGGCACCCGAGACGCGGCCAAGCAACGGATCGCGATTTGCCTGGGTGATGTCGGCATTGGAGCCGAGCGTCTTGCCCCAGGTGAACTCACGCAACGAGTAGAACCGCTTATACAGGTCGGGGAAATCCTCGATCGTCGCCTTGGCCAGCGTCGCGAGATCGCGGGCGGTGACATAGGTGCGACCTTCGTCAGGCCAGCCGTTCGAATTACCGAACTGGCTGTTGGTCAGGCCGATGCGCTTGGCTTGCTGGTTCATGCGCTGGACGAAGGCTTCTTCGGTGCCGGAAATACCCTCGGCCAGAACAACGCAGGCGTCGTTGCCCGACAGCGTGACGATCCCCTTTAGCAGATTATCCACGCTGACGTTCTCACCGGTCGACAGGAACATCGTCGATCCTGCGGCGGGGCCATGCCATCTCTTCCATGTTTCGGGCCGGACGGTGAACTGCTTGTCGAGCTTCAACTCGCCCTTTTTGATCATGTCGAACGCGACATAGACCGTCATCATCTTGGCCATCGATGCCGGAGGCATCCGGCGATCGGCATCCTTGGAATAAAGCACCGCATCGGACGACAGGTCGATCATGTAAGCCACCGGAGCGGGCGTATCGAACGGGGGAGCGGCGGCGGTGGCGGGCCAAGCGAGAAGAGCGAAAACCAACGGGGGAGCGAAACGCTTCATGACACCTCAAGACGATTATTGAACGATACGAACATCCGGATACCCTTTTGCCGCGAGCGGTGCCAGCGCCGCGTGAGCATCACGCGCGCTTTCATACGGCCCTAGGCGAACGCGGTGGATTTCACCAAGCGTGTCGATGTCCGCATGCAGGCGCTTGGCCATCGACGTGGCACGCGATTTTGACGTGAAACTGGCGACCTGCAGATAAAAAGGCCCCCTCCCCACCGGCAGTCTGACGCTGGCAAGCACCGGCATGCGCCAGTCGGTGCGGTTGCGGAAACCGGCGAGTTGCGCGCCAAAGGACTGGGTGCGCTCGGGCAGTGACTGGCCGTTGCGCAATGTCAGCTTCTCGATTTCGCTCGGATACACCCGATGCACGCGGATGGGACGCGCTCCGTGGCCGGTCATGCCGAGCTGGCGCGCGGCCCCGATCGACAGGTCGAGAATGCGTGTCGAATGAAACGGACCGCGGTCATTGACCCGGACGAGGATCGTGCGACCGGTATCAAGTGACGTCACCTCGACGTAGCTCGGCATAGGAAGGGTCGGGTGTGCCGCGCTGATGCCGTCGGGGTTGAACGGTTCGCCGTTGGCAGTGCGTTGCCCGCGAAGCTCGTCGCCATACCAGCTTGCCAGGCCGACTTGTTCATAGTCGATGGTATCTGCAGGCGTGTAGCGCTGGCCCGCCACCTGATAGGAAACGCCGATCTTCACCGCATTGTCGGTGACAAGCGGATAGGCGGATCGGGGCACTGCCCGTTGCGTAAAACGTGGCTTCTGATCGGGAATAGCGGCGCAACTGGCGAGCAACAGACCGCTGATGATGGGACTAACCCTGAACCGCATCGGACAACAATGCGACCGACAGTGCATAGAAATTCGAGCAATTATAATCGAGGATCACGCGGTAATTTCCGGTCAGCAGATAGGCAGTCGCGCCCGGTCCATCGGGTTCGAGCAACGAAGCCAGCGTCGAATCGGGTAGCGTCCGGCCAGTAGGCGTAACACCCAGCGAGCGCCATTCGCCCACCGTCAGCCAGCGCGTGTGACGATCGTGTACCCGGGGGCAGCGCGGCGAAACCGTGCGATTGATAAGCACGGCGCGATTGAGCGAAACGGGCACGCTGACCGCAACGCCCCACGGTTGATTGGGCCGCCATCCCGCCTGTACGAAATAATTGGCGATCGAAGCGAGCGCGTCCGCCTCGCTGTTCCAGATGTCGATGCGACCGTTACCGTCACCGTCGCGGGCCACCTTCAAATACATCGAGGGCAGGAATTGCGGCAAGCCGGTGGCTCCGGCCCAGCTTCCCTTGATCGTGTCGCGCGATATGCCGCGGTCGATGATCTTTAATGAGTCGATGAATTCGGTCTCGAACAGCTCACGACGACGGCCGTCATAGGCAAGGCTGGCAAGCGAGCGTGGAAGGTCGAAATCGCCGGTGTAGGACCCATAGTTCGTTTCGTTGCCCCAGATCGATACCATGATCGATTCGGGAACCCCCGTCTCTCGCTCCACGCGGGCAAGAAGACCCCTAAGTGACTGATATTTAGCGCGACCGCGCGCGATCCGTGCGTCATCGACATGCTTGGCGCGATAGGGCGCAAACGCGGGAATCGCCGACGCCGGACTTGCCGGATTACCCCCCGGCTGCGAACGGTCGAGATCGACCACCCGCTGGTTGAAGGTAAGTGTGGGGATGACGGCATCGACGGTTTGTCGCGTGACTCCCTGTGCAATCGCCCGACGACCGAGTTGCGCCATATAGGCATCGAACCCGCTGCTATCCTGCGCCACGGCCCTGTTGCCGCCCAGCGTCGACAAGGGCAAGACCATCGCGGTGCTGAAGGCCAGCCCAAGTGCCACCCTGATGGCGAATGTGTGTTTCCCCCGCATGCACGCAAACATGACACAAGTGCCGCGGATGGGGAATCCCCTTTATCGCGAGGCTTGCACGCTCATCGTGGGGGTTGCACCCCCCGGCGCTGTGCCGCTAAGCGCATTCGTCTGGAAGAGTGTCCGAGTGGTTTAAGGAACTGGTCTTGAAAACCAGCGAGGGTGCAAGCTCTCCGTGGGTTCGAATCCCACCTCTTCCGCCAGCACCCCTCGAGTCAGAGCGCCAGAACGCGCCATATCGTTCCCAACAAGACGACGATCGTTAACGGCAGGCAGGAGAACGCCAGCCGGGTTTTCTTCAACCGCGCGTCGTTAAACACATCGCTGATGGTGAAAACGCAGGCGATAGCGGCTGCCAGCATCGTCCACAAATGATAGCGAATTTCGGAAGCCACGCTGACCACGAGATATCCCGAACCGTAGAGCAGCGCCGACAGGGCGAGCGGCACCGTGAAGCGCCGCGAGGGCAAGCCCGGTGCCGCGATGACGACGCCCAATGCAATCGCAAGCCAGGTGATTGGCCATCCAAGCGGCGTTACTGCCATCGCGAGTGCGGCATGGTCGATCGTGGCCAGCGCAGGATTGGGCGTCACCTGATAGCCCCACACGTTCGTCACTGACGCGACCTGGACCGGGCGCTCGATCTGATCATGCACCAGAAACCGCGTGTTGATGTTGAAGTGACGCAGCCTGTGTTCGGCATAGGCGATCGGGTGCGCCACAATCGCGCTTATCCATAGCAGCGTGGCGTTTTGGTGCCTTGCCTTCAAGGTCGCGCGGACGAGCTCGAACCCGATCGGACAGGGCTCATCCACCCACCACGAATATGGGTCCCACCTAACCGGCGAATAACAGTGATGATTGACGGCGACCGGGTTCGCCACCGGCACCGCGGGAAACACGTTCACGCTGCTGAATTCGGTAATCCCGCCGAGATCGAACATGATCAGCGACGTTTCTACCCCGCTTGGTCTGGCACCGATCAGGCGATTGGCGGCTGGCATGACGCAGAACAGGATAAGGCCAACGATGACCGAGCAGCTGGCCAGTCTCATCGGTGTCGAGCGAACCCGTCCCGGCAACAACATCACGGCAAGCGGAATGCAGGCCAACGCCGCGTTGAAACGCAGTGTCGCGGCGGCGACGACCAGTATCAGTGCAATCGCACGGAACCACGGATCGCAACCGGGCCTGACCCATGCTAGCAAACCTGCGACCGAAAGCAGCGCACCTGCCATCAGACAGTCTTTCAGCACGGCACCCATCAGCGCCATTGAAATCGGCATCAGCGCCGCAATCGTCAGCGCAATCGCCAAGCCCCACCGACCGGTGCGCAAAGCCTTGGCTATGAGCAGCGTAAACCCGCCCCAGTAAAGCGCCAGCTGCAGGGTGAGCATCGGCGATGGGCCTGCGTATATCTGCGAAAATTCCCGCCACAACCAGCCCATTGCGGGCGGGTGCCAATCGTCGAAATCGCCCGATAGCGCCTGATCATATTGACGGATGGCGTCCCAAGTCATCAGCCCCGGCCAATAGGCAGCAGCCTGCAAAAACGAGACGGACAGCACTATGAGCGCCACCGCGATCGCAATCGAGCGGGATATTCGCGTCAGCGGCATATTTCGGTTTTCTCCAACGCACCCTCGAAGCAAAGGCGATATTCTGCTTGCAACCGTTCGTCGATAGCGTCTCGCCAAGACCCGTGAATGATTGAACAACGTTGCGGATCATGTTGTAACGCGGGTCAAATGACGCAATCGGGGCTGCAACAGGCTTTTCTAATCGAGCGACCGATGTTGTTGAGGTTGCTCGCGGCACGCCTTGGCACGCGCGAGGATGCCGAGGATGCCGTGCAGGAATTGTGGCTGAAGCTCGCGGATTTGAGCGTCGATCCCGTCGCGCATCCAGCGGCCTATCTCTATCGGATGGCGGCCAATCTGGCCTCCGACCGCCGGGCCGCGGCGATGAGTGGCATCGCGCGCGACAGGGCGTGGCTGGAGGTCCAGCCGGACGCTGCGGAATTACCGGATGCCGAACGCGCGTTGATCGGCCGCGACCGGCTGAGACGCGTCACCGCGACACTGGATGCGATGCCGGACCGGATGAGAATCGCCTTTCGAATGTTCCGGATCGAGGGGCAATCGCAGAAGAAGATCGCGGAGGCCTTGGGGATCAGCGTGAGCGGTGTCGAGAAGCTGTTGCAGAGGGCTTATCGTCTGGTCCACAATGTAGAATATGTAGAGCCAAGTACCGTTTTTACTGAGGAAAGCGACGCGCCGCATCGTCTTAGAGACATGAAGGACAATGAATCGTGACCTCCGAGCGCAATCGGGTCGTAGATCAGGCGATCGCGTGGCATCTGCGCCGCGACGAGATGGACGATGCCGACTGGAGGGCGTTCATTATCTGGCTTGAGGCCAGTCCGCTTCATGCAACAACTTATGACGAGATTGCGCTTCAGGATCACCTGGCCGTTCAGGAGCCCGCATTTTCTGCAGTCAATGACAATGCGCGAGGACGTGGTTGGTGGGCCGTCGGGTTTGGAACCGCGACGGCGGCGGCGGTTGCGATTGGTTTCCTGGCTCTCCCGGTGAGCCAACCTTATTCGATCGTGACACAAGCAGGTGAGATGCGGGTCGTGGCGCTGGGCGATGGAACGCGGATCGAGCTTAACGGCGCGACACGTCTGAACCTCGACCGCCACAATCCGCGCATCGCGACACTCGAACGGGGCGAGGCCATGTTCAGCGTCCGCCATAATCCGGCAAAGCCATTCGTCCTTCAGGTCGGCGCGCGAACGATCGAGGACTTGGGCACGCTCTTCAATGTCAGCAAGACAGAACACCGTATCGACGTGCAGGTTGCCGAGGGGGCGGTGATGTTCCAGCCTGGCAAGGAGGCCATCACGTTGCGGCCCGGCACAGCACTGTCGGTTGACGAAGACCGGAAATCCGTCGCCGTTTCGCGCGTCGCGGCGGACGGCGTAGGTGGCTGGCGACGTGGCGTCCTGTCCTATTCCAACGTTCCATTGGCGGTAGTGCGCGATGCCGTCGAGCGACGTTACCGTCTCGATTTGACATTGGTCGGCGGCTTGTCCGAACGCCGATTTACCGGCATGGTCCACCTGACAGGTCAGGCAAAGCGCGACGTTCCGCATCTTGCCGCCCTGATAGGGGCGGACTGGCGAAACGATGGCACGCGGTGGATCCTTTCACCAAAAAATGGGGCCGCCGCTCGCTAAGGCGCTATTTGCCGCCCTTCTGACCAGCTTGTTCGTCGTCCCTGCCCTTGCGAGGCGCAGCGACGTCGCAGTTTCCATTGGGCAGACCACGCTTGCAGTCGCCATTCCATTGCTGGCCCGGCAATGCGGTTGCGATATCGTCAGTGTCGAGCCGGGTGTAGGGCAGGTAAAGGCCAGCTCCGTTGTCGGGTCCATGACGATAGAGACAGCCTTGCGAAAGTTGCTGGCGCGAACAGGCTATCGCGCGATCACTGTCGGTGAGGGCAATTATCGGATTGTCGCCGCAACGATATACCACAGCCAGCATCATCCACGCCGGGCGACCGAGGCGCCGTCGCGCCCGTCGCCAGATCTGGTAGTCACGGCGAGCAAGCAGTTCATCCCCCTGATGCGATACCCCGGCACCATCATCGCCGTGAGTGACTTGCCCGATTCAAACGATGCTGTGCGTGCGCCCAGTATCGACGAATTGTCTCGGGTCACGCCAATGCTTCAGAACACCGCGCTTGGGGACGGGCGTAACAAGACCTTTATCAGAGGTATTGCCGACAGCAGCTTCAACGGCGCTACCCAATCCACCGCGAGCACTTATTTCGGCGACGTCCAGCTCGGATATTCCGGACCAGGCCCCGGACTTCGACTGCATGACGTCAGAAGTGTCGAGGTGATGGAGGGACCGCAGGGAACGCTCTATGGCGCGGGATCGATTGGCGGCATCATCAGGATTACGCCGAACCCGGTGGTGTTGGATCGCGTGGAGGGGAGCGTCGCGGGTGGCATTTCCCAAACCGTCCGGGGCGCACCGGGATATGATTTGAGCGGCATGATCAACGTGCCGCTGGTGAATGACAGGATCGGCCTGCGGGCGGTCGCTTATCGCCAGCGGATCGGTGGTTATATCGACGCGAACGACCGATCGGATATCAACGGCATGAACATTTCCGGTGGGCGTGTCGAACTTCGCGCCGATCTGCTGGATGGATGGATAGCGACGCTGGGCGGCCTGACCCAGACGATCGGCGCGGCAGGCGCACAATATGCGGAGCGCCCGGCTGGACCGCTGCATCAATATGCGATTGTCCCCCAGCCTTTCTCCAACCGCATCAGGCTTGGTCGCCTTGTCCTGAATAAAAACTGGGACAATGGGATGCAATTCACCTCTGCCACGGGCGTGGTCGGCATTCGCTCGGCGGACGTTTACGACGCAACCGGCTCGCCCGGAACATTCGGACGCGCGATCTATGACGACGGCAGGACCGATCTGCTGATTTCCCAAGAAACACGCCTGTCGCAATCGTTCGGGGGTGGCCTGTCGTGGCTGGTCGGGTTCACGCTGGTCTACGACCGTAATGCCGAAAGCCGCGCGCTGGGGATGGTCGATACCCCCGCCGACATTATCGGCGTTACGAACGTCACAAAGACGGCATCGGTTTTCGGCGAGGTTACGATTCCGTTATTGCCGAACCTGTCGATCACTGCTGGCAACCGGACGACGCGCGCGCGCACCGACGGGGAGCCGTCGATAAACCCCCGCCAAACCGACTTCGCTCATGGTCGGTCGTCCTTCCGGTTCGATCCGACACTTGCGATGTCGTGGTTACTGTCACCGAATGTCGCCATTTATGGACGCCTTCAGTCGGGCTTCAGGCCCAGCGGCCTCGCCGTTGCCCGCGGAATCGGTCGCGTTGCCGATTTCGATTCCGATACGATCAGGATGGCAGAAGTTGGATTTCGCCTGCAGCGTCGCGGACAGATCGGTATCGCACTGACGACCGCGATATCCTACGCACATTGGAGCGCGATTCAGGCCGATCTGATCAACCGCCGGGGGCAGCCGTATACGGCCAACATCGGTAATGCCGATATTTACGCTTTGGAGGGGACTGCCGACTGGGTGCCTGTGGTTGGGCTGAATACCACGCTATCCTTTCTCTACACACAAAACCGGGTCGATGGACCGATTGCGCAAACCTCGGTTCGGGCGAACAGGCGGTTGCCGATCACACCGCCTTTTGCCGCGAACCTTCAAGTCGGATATCGTTGGGATGGGCGGAACGGGTTCGGATACCGGTTGGCCGCGACCGGTCGATATGTCGGGCGTTCGGTGCTTGGATCGGGCGACTTTCTCGACATCAGCCAGGGCAGATATACCGTTATCGATCTTGTCGGATCGGTGCACGCGGGCAAGGCGACGCTATCGCTGGGCATAGACAATCTGACAAATGCCCGGGCCAACCGTTTCTCGTTCGGCAATCCATTTACTTTTTTCCGGCGGGACCAGATGACGCCATTACAACCTCTCACGGTTCGCGTGGGGATGAGTTTCACCCTTTGAGATTTATCTTCGGCGTGCGCTGAGGAATTTGTCGCTTGCCTCCGTCTATTGATGACAGGGGTGGATGCGGACCGTTTACATGAAAACTTCTTGGACGCGCAGCGGCGGGTCTATTTCGATCACTCTCCGGGTAACGCAGGTATGAAGGCGTTAGTCGAGATCGACTTTGTCGAGCGGCTTGCTCCGCCGATTTCAACAGCGCGATCGCGTTCATGGCCAGCGCTTTCGGTTGTGCCACAGCTTCCATCGGCGTCATCGATTGGCATTGTCCTGCATGACTTTTCGCTGGGGGGCACCGAGAGGATTGCCATTCGCCTGGCGAATGAATGGGTGGAACAGGGCCGTTCGGTAACACTCGTGTGCGGAACCGAGGATGGCCCGCTGCGGTCCCTGCTTTCACCCGCTGTCATCCTGATACCGTTGCAGCCGGCTTTGCCGCGCGGATTTGGTTCGCGGCGTAAATTGGGCAAAGCCGCCGCAGCCCTGTTCGCAGCCGACCCGGTCGATCTGGTTTTCATACCCGGCAACTTTCATTGGCAGGTGGTCCCTGCCCTCGCCCGCCTGCCCGTCGCGGTTCGTCCGAGGATCGCGGCGCAATTGAGCACCCCGCTCACGCGCTACGATCGCGGTCCGGTTCATCAGCACATCTATAATCGGTGGACGCGCTGGTTGTTGCGCGGCGCCGACGCTGCGATTTCGCTCGACGATACGATGACGGGTGATGCCAATGCCATATTGCGCAACCGGATCACGCAGCGGATCAGGCTGCCGGCATTGCAACACGCGCCCTTGGCACCGCTGCCGCTCGACCCGGCCAACCGCACGATCGTCGCGGCTGGTCGCCTCGTCGCGGTCAAGGGGTTCGATATCGCAATCGCCGCGTTTGCGCTGCTCGATGAACCCCATGCGCGGCTGGTTATACTGGGTGATGGCCCGCTGAAGCAGGAATTGCAGGATCAGGCCGAACGGCTGGGTGTCGCCGACCGCGTCGAGTTTCCCGGCTATGTGTCCTGTACACGACCTTGGCTGGACAAGGCCGCAATGTTCCTGCTGTCGTCGCGCTACGAAGGATATCCCGCTGTTCTGGTCGAGGCGCTTGCGGCAGGGCGGCCTGTCGTCGCAACCCGCTGCACACCTGCGATCGGCGAACTGGTCGACGGAACAGGGTTCGGTGCATCGGTTGCGATCAACGACCCTGTAGCGCTTGCAGCCGCGATTGCCGGTGTCTTCGCAGCCATTCCGCCCGACCCGGCAAAGATGGAGGCGGCGGTCGCACCTTTCGGTATCGAAAACTGCGCGCGGGATTATCTCGGGATGTTCGATACGCTATGCGCGTCATAGCGCTGCTCCCGCGCCACTGACTTTGCCGGATTAACGCCTCCCATGTTTCCAAGGACCGATATCTGGCGCGTCGGCATTCTGCCTGCGCCAATCGAGGACATCATCGCGCACGGCATTTCCGATGCCGCGCCCATCTGGCTGCCAGCGGGCCGGGCGTTCACTTACCTTGCGGACCCGTTCGGCATGTGGCGCGATGGCAGGCTGCATGTGTTCGTGGAGACATATGATTATCGCACACGCCGTGGCGGGATCGACGTGCTGACTTTGGACAACCGGAATGAGGTCGTCGATCAACGGCCATGCCTGCGCAAACCCTGGCATTTGTCCTACCCCTTTGTATTCGAAGATGAAGGCGAGACCTTCATGCTGCCCGAGGCGCATAAATCGGGAGCCCTGACGCTGTACCGGGCCGAGCGTTTTCCGGACGTCTGGACGCCGGTCAGCGACGTCGTGCTGGACGGAGGCGCGGTGGACGCGACGCCGGTTTTCTTTCAGGGGCTGTGGTGGATATTCTACGCCCCTGCGACCGATTTATATTCGAAAATGAGCGTGCTGAACGCGGCCTATGCACCGAGCGTCATGGGACCGTGGAAGTCTCACGTCCTCAATCCCCTGCGCGACGATCCCGCAGGTGCGCGCCCGGGTGGAATGCCTGTGGTGATGGGCGATACCCTCGTCATACCGTTGCAGGATTGCAGCAAGACCTATGGCGGCGCGGTGAGGATGCTGACGATCAGGAAGCTTAGTCCCGACATTTTCGAAGCCGAAATCGCGTTGCCGATGGTCGGTGGCGATGCGTTTGGCCGCTATGTCGACGGGTTCCATACCCTGTCCGCCTGCGGCCCCATCACCTTGTTCGACGCAAAGACAATCGACCGCTCGATCGGGAAATGGCGCGTGGACGCCGGACGTGCGCCGGTCGTCATCGGGAAAGCAGTTCGACGTCTTTTGCAGGGCACGACGTGAAACCCGCAGCAGAAAGCGCAATCGCAGCCGATGCGATAAAGATACGGCGCGGGACGTGGCGCAGCATCGCCCAGAACACGAGCTGGCTGCTGCTCGGCAAGATCGTCGGCGCAGTGTTGAGCCTGATCTACCTAGGCCTTGCAACGCGCGCACTCGGCAAGACCGGCTTTGGCCAGTTCGTCATCATTCTGGGTACCGGGCAGACAATCGCCGCGCTGGTCAGCTTCGAGACGTGGCAGATATTGTTGCGGTTCGGCATGGATCGGGGCGATGCGGGCCGAAACGATAAACTCGGGCGTCTGGTCGCGTTCTGCATGATGCTCGACCTGAGCGGGGTATTTATCGGTACAGGGCTGGCGGTCGTCGGCGTTCAACTGCTCGCGCCGTTTTTCGGCTGGTCGGACGCCGTCGCTCACGATGCACTGATCTTTTGCATCCTGCTCCTGATTTCCGAACGGTCTGCGCCGACCGGTATCCTGCGGTTGTTCGACCGGTTCGGCACGGCTGCGTTTGCGGAGACGATAACGCCGGTGGTGCGGCTGGTCGGTGCATTGGTCGTCGTCAGCCTTGGGGCGTCGGTTCGTGGCTTGCTCGCGGCCTGGGCGGTCGCTGAACTTGCGACTGCGGCAACACATTGGGTCCTCGCACTTCGCCTGATTCCGCTTCGGAAACAGTGGTGGAATCTCGCGGGGCTGCGCGGCGTTCCGGGTGAGCATCCCGGGCTGTGGCGCTTTGCCGGGATCGTCAATGCGACATCGACGTTCGCACTCGTCGGCAAACAGGTCGCGGTGTTGCTGGTCGGTGCCTCGGTCGGTCCGGCGGCCGCGGGCGGATACCGGATCGCGCATCAGCTTGGGCAGGCGCTGGCCAACATTTCCGAGATGCTTTCGCGGGCGACTTTCACCGAATTGATGCGTGCCCGTGCGACGCAATCGGCGCAGGAACTCGCGCTGCTTTTCCGCCGTGCTTCGTTGATGGCGGCGCTGACGGCGTCGGTGATGATCGCAATCATGCTGGTGTTGGGCAAACTGCTGTTGTCGGTGCTCGGCGGCGGGCAATATACGGGCGCCTACCCGCTCGTGTTGCTACTCGGCACAGCGGCTGCACTCGATGCCGCGGGCGTGAGCTTCGAACCAGCGCTGCTCGCCACGGGCCGCGCATGGACCGCGTTCAGATTGCGCCTGATATCGGGAGGATCGCTGCTCGCATCGCTGTTCCTCGCCCTGAAGTTCGGCGACACCACGACGGCGGCGATTGCAACGTGCAGCGTCTCCTTTCTCACGCTTGCGGTTTTCGGCGTTACAAGCTGGCGGGCAATTCACGCTCATCAATAAGTCGGGGGAGCGTTCCCCGATCGTGCTCGTTCGGTCATCATGCTCCCCAGAACAGCGCTCACAGCCCCCCTGAAAAACCTGATCCGCGGCAGAGTATCGTCGATCTTCAACGATGCCGGTCGCGGCGAAGCGCCCGTCGTGAGACAGGAAGGCGGGCTTTTCGGCAGCACGTCGGTGGCATGGCGCGTTCATGGCGACGTGACGTCGATGATGGTCGGCGGCGTTGCGAGCCTGTTGATGCAGATGCTTCACCCAAGCGTCCTTGCGGGCGTTTGGGACCATAGCAATTTCCGCAGCGACATGCACGGAAGGCTGCGAAGGACGGCGCGTTTCATTGCGATGACGACCTATGGAAGTCGCCACGACGCCGAAGCGATCATCGACCGGGTGCGCACAATCCATGGTCAAGTGAAGGGCTATCTCCCGGACGGGAACCCCTATTTTGCAGACGATCCGGCGCTGCTGGCGTGGGTCCATATCACCGAGACGACGAGCTTCCTCGATGCGTGGATTCGTTACAGTGAGCCATTGATGTCGCTCGCGGATCAAGACCGCTATTTTGCGGAAACTGCCGTCATCGGTGAAGCTTTGGGCGCGCACGACCTGCCGCGTTCGCGCGCTGCGACAATGGCTTTGATCGAGGCGATGCGCTCGCAGCTGAAGGCGGACGACCGGACGCGCGAGGTTGCCGGACTGATCCTGTCCGCCCGCTCCCCCGGCCTTGTCGGTGAAACCCCGCGTATGCTCACCATGCAGGCTGGTATCGACCTGCTCCCGCGATGGGCGCGCGATATGCATGGTCTTTCCGTGCCGCACTTGCGTGTGCCGTTCGTCCGCGCCGGAACGCTGGGCATTGCGCAAACGCTGCGCTGGGCATTTCGATAGGAACTGTGGCCCATCAGCGTCGTGCGGCGCTCACCCTCCAGACCGTGTTGCCCAGATCGTCGGCGATCAGCAAAGCTCCGGTCCGGTCGAGCGCGAGGCCTACCGGTCGTCCACGCGCCTTGTTGTTCGTATCGAGAAAGCCGGTGACGACATCCTGCTGCTTGCCGCTTGGCTTCCCGTTGGCAAAGGGTACATAAATGACCTTGTAGCCGTTCAACGGACTGCGGTCCCAGCTTCCATGCTCGCCGACGAACGCTCCTCCCTGATAAGCAGCGGGCATCGATCCACCGGTCGAAAACGCCATGCCGAGCGGCGCAACGTGCGAGCTGAGCGCATAGTCCGGCACGATCGCGCGAGCGACCAGATCGGGCCGCTGCGGCATCACGCGCGGATCGACGTGGCGACCGTAATAGCTGTACGGCCAGCCGTAAAAGCCACCATCCTTTACCGACGTCATATAGTCGGGGACCAAATTCGGCCCCAACTCATCGCGTTCGTTGATGACTGCCCACAGTTTTCCGCTCTGCGGTTCCCACGACAAACCATTGGGATTGCGCAGTCCACTGGCGAATATCCGATAGGCACCGCTGGCACGATCGACTTCCCAGATCGCAGCGCGGTTCATCTCGGCACCGATGCCGTTCTCGGTGATATTGCTGTTGGACCCGACGCCGACATACAGCTTCGTTCCGTCGGGGCTGGCGAGCAGGCTCTTGGTCCAGTGATGGTCGATGGGGCCGCCGGGCAGGTCGGTTAGCGTGGTGCCCGGGGCGGTGATCTTCGTTTGCCCCGTGACATAGGGGTAACGCACGATCGCATCGGTATTCGCGACGTAAAGATCGCCTCCGACCAGCGCCACTCCAAACGGCGAGTTCAGATGGTCGATCAGCACCGTCCGCAATTCGGGCTTTCCGTCACCATCGGCATCGCGCAGCAGGGTGATGCGATTGCCGCCCTTCCCTTTCGTATCTGCAAAGGACTGAACGAAGCCCATGACAATCTCCTTGGGTCGGAAAATGGGTGCTTTCGGACCGTTGGATTCGACCACCAATATGTCACCATCGGGCAAGGTGTAGACAAAGCGCGGATGCTCCAGCCCCGTTGCAAGGGCCTGTACTTGCAGACCGGCAGGGACAACGGGCGTTGCATTGCCCCATTGGGCGACCGGCGCGACCTTCATCGGCGGCACCAGATACTGGTTTTGCGCGGGTAGCTGTGGATTGGACCCATATTGTGTCGAGGGGGCGGCGGGCGTGTGGCCACAGCCCGAAAGTGCGAGCATCGATGTCGCGACCAAAGCCGCCATGTTGAGATTGCGCTGGTTCATGCGACGGCTCCGACATGCTGGCGATAGGTGATCGAGGTTCCGATCCAGCTGGTGATCAGCACGAGCACGGCAACGATCCCCGACAGGATGATCCCGGTCGGCACCACCGACGTGTAAGCGTCACGACTGTGAACGAAGACGTTCCAGAGCGACAGGAGGAGCACCAGCAAGTTGCCGACGGTGTGCGGCCAGCCGACGCGGCGTTCGGGTCTCCGGCGATTGACGAGATAATCGGCAATACCCGCCAGCGCGGCAAGACCGCCCATGATGAGGCCAGCGGTAATGAGCCAAACCGAAAAGTTGGCCCACTGCATTTCATACGTCCGGGCATAGGCAAGGTCGGTAAGGAACGCCCCGGTGAAACAGGCGATCGGATAGGCGGCAAGGATAACGTGAAGCGGGTATGTCGCTGTATGAACGTGAGCGGTAGGATGCGCGGTGGCCATAAGATGTTCCGGTTCGGACAAAACGGCCGCTAACCGGTCGCCTGCGACTCTACGATTTCAGGTGGGAACTGTTCCCGTGTCTCTGGTCGAGGCAATTATCGTCCCCCCATCTTGCCTCACTGTATTGTCTGTGTAATACAGCAGGCTGAGGCGAGGATTGGGCAATGAACTTTCGTAACATTTCGGCATGGGCGATCCGTAACCCCGTTGCGCCGATCGTTTTATTCATTGCCCTGACGCTCGCCGGGGTCGTCAGCTTCATGCAGATGAAGGTGAACAACAATCCGGACATCGCTTTCCCGGCGGCTCAGGTCATCGTCTCTCAGCCGGGTGCCGCACCGACCGAAATGGAGACGCAGGTCGCCCAAAAAATCGAGGCGGCAATCCGGGGGATCAATGGCGTCGAGGATATGACGACGCGCATCGACGAGGGCAGTTCGTCGACCTTCGTCCAGTTCACCATCGGTACTTCAGTCGATCGCGCGGTCAACGACGTTCGCGACGCCATTTCCAACATTCGCGGGGACTTGCCCGACGGCATCCTCGAACCGCAGGTGATCAGGGTCGATGTCGATGGAGGACCAATCGCCTTTTTCTCGGCTGAAGCGGTCGATATGACAATCGAACAGCTAAGCTGGTATGTCGATAACACCGTGGCAAAGCGACTGCTGACCGTCTCCGGAATGTCCGCCATATCGCGTTCGGGTGGCGTCACGCGCGAAATTCGCGTCGTCCTCGATCCCATGCGGATGCAAAGTCAGGGCATAACGGCAGCGCAGGTTAATGCTCAATTGCGATCCGTGAACGTCAATGCGGCGGGTGGCCGAGCGGAAATCGCCGGCTCCGAACAGGCGGTCCGCGTGATCGGCAACGCGAAGAACGCCTTCACCTTGGGCGAAACCATGCTTTCAGTCGGCGGCGGGCGTACGGTGAAGCTGAGCGATGTCGCCACGGTGCGCGATCTTTATGCCGAGCAACGGCAGGTCGCCCGGATGAACGGGCGGCAGGTGCTGAGTTTTTCGATGGCCAAGTCGAAGGGCGCGTCCGACGTTTCGGTCTACGATCAGGGCGTGGCCATGCTGAAGACGCTCGAAAAGGAAAATCCGAAGGTTCACTTCACGCAGCTTTATAACAGCGTCGATTACACCAAGAGCCAGTATCATTCGGCGATCGACGCGATGTGGGAGGGAGCCGTACTGGCCGTGCTGGTCGTGTTCCTGTTCCTCCGCGACTGGCGGGCAACCGCGATATCTGCGGTCGCCATTCCGCTGTCCGCCATCCCTGCGTTCTGGTTCATGGACCTTATGGGCTTCACGCTGAACAGCATCAGCCTGCTCGCGCTCAGCCTTGTCGCTGGCGTGCTGGTGGACGATGCGATCGTGGAAATCGAAAATATCGTGCGCCACATGAGGATGGGAAAGACCGCTTATCAGGCGTCGATCGATGCCGCCGACGAGATCGGGCTGGCAGTGCTGGCAACGACGAGCGCAATCGTCGCGGTATTCCTGCCGGTGGGGCTGATGCCGGGCGTATCGGGGCAATTCTTCAAGCAATTCGGTCTCACCATCGTGGCTGCCGTGCTCGTCAGTCTGGCAGTCGCGCGCCTGATCACGCCGATGCTTGCCGCCTATTTCCTGAAAAGCCATGGCCAGGCCGATCACGGCGAAAATGCGCTGATGCACAAATATATGGCCTTGCTGCGCTGGTCGCTCGATACGGGCAGGTCTGCAGTCATCCGTCAGCGATCCGGCTTCAAGCGGCATTTCGCGCGTTTTGCCGACCACCGTATCTGGGTCATGGGGTTCGGATTTCTGGCCTTCGTTCTGACCGTCATCGCGTTCGGAACGCTTCAGTTCACCGGTAATCCAACCACAAATACGGATTATAGCCAGATCCGGATCGAGATGGCACCGGGCGCGACGCTCAAGCAGACCGAGCAGGTCGCCGATCAGGTTTCCAAAGTTCTGCGCAAGGCTCCCGAAGTCGCCGCTGCGTTCGGCGATGTCAGTGTGGGCAGTGCCAACGTCTTCATCACGCTGAAAAAAGAACGCGCGGTCACAAGCGTCGAGTTCGAGCGGAACATTGCTCCGAAACTCCGCGAGATTCCCGATGCGCGGGTTACTTTCCAGAGCCAGGCCAGCGGGCTTGGCCGCGACGTCACCCTCATGTTGGCCGGGAGCGACCCCGACCTCGTCACCCAGACCGCGCAAAAGATCGTTGCCGAAATGAGCCAGCTCAAGGAGTTGCGCGCGCCGCGGATCGACGGCGATATCCAGCGACCCGAGGTTACGATCAAGCCACGGCTCGACATAGCGGCCGATCTGGGTGTGACGACAAGCGCGCTCAGCCAGACGATCAGGATCGCCACACAGGGCGAGATCGACCAGAATGCGGCCAAATTCTCGCTTTCCGACCGTCAGATTCCGATCCGCGTCATGCTCGACGAAACCGCGCGGATGAGCCTGTCGACGATCGAGAATATGCCGGTGCCGACCACCAGCGGCGGGACGGTTCCACTGAAGGTCGTCGCGGATATCGGCTTTGGTGCCGGACCTTCGATCCTGCGCCGCTATAACCAGAACCGGCGACTGGCGATTGGCGCGGACTATGCCCCAGGCGTCGTTACGGCTTCGAAGGAAATCGATGCCTTGCCGACGTTGAAGAATCTGCCGACCGGAGTCGCGCGGGTTAGCTTTGGCAACGACAAATTCCAGGCCGAAATCCTGACCAACTTCGTCATGGCGGTGGTTTCGGGTGTGCTGCTGGTTTTTGCGGTGCTGGTGCTGCTGTATCGCCGCGTCCTGCCGCCCTTCGTCAACATGGGGTCATTGCTGCTCGCGCCGCTGGGCGGTGCCATCGCCCTGCATATCACGGGCAATCCACTGTCGTTGCCGGTCCTGATCGGGTTGCTGATGCTCCTCGGCATCGTCGCCAAAAATTCGATTCTGCTCGTCGACTTCGCGCTCGAGGAACTGAACAAGGGCGTGGACCGAAAACTGGCGATCATCGACGCGGGCCACAAGCGCGCACAACCGATCGTCATGACGACGGTGGCGATGGTCGCCGGCATGCTGCCCATCGCCTTGAGTTTTTCGGGAGATGGCAGCAGCAGCGCGCCGATGGGCATCGTCGTGATCGGTGGCCTGATATTGTCGACCGTGCTGACGCTCGTCATCGTGCCGCCGCTGTTCAGTCTGGCGATCGGGTTCGAATCCAGGATCGGCCCAATGCTTCGCGGACGGCTTACCAACGGCGGGGAGAGCGGTCCTATGCCCGCTCCCGCCGCGGCCGAGTGATTATTTCGTGCTGAGGGTGATGATGACTTCGTTCCGGCGTAACGGCCCGGGCATGATCGGCGAATTGTAGAATGCGTGTTCGGCATGACCTTCGCTGGGGAAGGCACGCAATTGTAGCCATGACCGCAACGCACCCTCTTTTGCATTAAGATCACGATCGTCCGCCCGCCCGGAAAAGCGGACGGCGGCGACCCGGCGCGGTGGTTCGTTGGCAAGCGTCACGCCAGCGGGTGGCGCGGGCAAGTCGGCGCGCCCCTTTCCCGCGGGCATGATGAACCGCGTGCGCCAGCCAGAAGTGCTGCTGCCGTCTGAAAGCACCGGCGCGGTCATCGCGATCTTGTCGCCCTGACGTGACTTTGCGAAGATGTAGTCCGCAAGCGTCTTGAAACCGCGCTCCAATGCGGCTTCGCGCGGACCATGGGCTTCGGTCGCGGCGGTCACGAGACCCGGATATTCGCGAATTTCAAAGTCTCCGTCGCGTTCGACCAGTTTATAGTCGGGCTGATCCGCCTTGCTGGCGCGCCACAGGAACAATGCAGCACCAACGGCGGCAATGATGCCCCCTGTGCCAGCGGCCACGACGGCAACCTGTTTGACCGTGGGTTTGGCCGGAATGGTCAGCTTGGCGAGCGGAACCGACCGTTGCTTCACCGGCGCGCGAGTCGATGGGGTGGAACGGCGACGCGACGGGACCTTCGGCTTTGCAGCAGCTTTCGACGGCACCTTCGCTACTGCGGCAACAGGCGGCGCTGGCGCAGGGGACGGAGGGGGTGCGACTTCTGCTTCCGGAGGCGATTTCGCAGCACTCGTCGCGGGCTTTGCCGCGCTGCTGGCCTTGGAAGCGCCGTCTATCGGCACCTTCCTGACATACTTACGCTTTGCGGGCTTTTCTGGCGGGGTCGTGGGCATTGATATCTCCTTGTCGCAGCGACAAAGCACCAAACCCGTGACGGTTCCGTAAAGATCCGGAACCGCCAGAGATTTTGCTCTTATTCCTCGTCTTCGTCCGACGCGTCGTCATCGTCGCCATCGGCGTCTTCCAGTTCCTGCGCGCGTTCGATCTCGTCGACGATCTCGACGAGCTGATCTTCGTCCGCGAGCAGCTTTGTGACCGTTCCGGATTCGTCCTCGATCATCAGAAGGAACCCGTCCTTCGATCGCTTTACCGTGAGTTGCTCAAGCATTTTTGCCATAATAATAGGTTCCGAAAAAGGTCAGTTGATCGCGTGTGACGCAAACGCCGCTTCTTGAGAAGCGGTATCTTGGCGCATGCGGAATGGCGACATAATCGTCTTGGGGCTGGCAAGGTTCCATCCTTTGGGTATCGTAAATAATGTTTGTTCGAATCTTTCCCGATCTCGGCACCGGATATCTTGTGCTGGAATGGATCATCCGCATCGGCATGACGCTGGTCGTTCCCTTCCGGCGATCGCCCGGCGCGACGCGTAGCTGGCTTTTGTTGATCTACTTCCTGCCGGTTCCGGGCGCGCTGTTTTACGCGGCAATCGGGCGTCCGCGCTTTCCGAAATGGCGTGCCGAGCGATTTGCCAACCTTGCCGATTTTTACGATCGGCTGCGGGCCACGCTTGAACCCGCCGGGAAAATAGATGGCTATGAGGAGAGCGCGGCGCTCGTCCGGCGTGTCGGGGGAATGCCGAAAGTTGCGGGAAATGCGGTTGAACTGATCGACTGTTACGATGCGGTCATGGACCGCCTCGTCGTCGATATCGACGCAGCCCGTCACCATGTCCGCATCCTCGTCTATTTGTTTGCCAACGACGTGACCGGCACGAAAGTGATCGACGCGCTTGGGCGAGCGAAACGGCGCGGGGTCGAATGTCATGTCCTGATCGACCCGGTCGGTTCGCACAAATGGCTGAAAGGAACGCGGGCGGCGTTGCAGGCAGTGGGTGTCGAAACGCGCGAGGCGCTGCCCTTTCGTTTGTTACGCGGGCGAACGCGGCGCGACATGCGCAACCATCGCAAGCTGTTCCTGATCGACGGCGTGGTCGGGTATGCGGGATCGCAGAACATCGTCGACAAGGATTTCCGCGCCGGTGTCACCAATCACGAACTCGTTGCGCGCGTCACCGGTCCTGTCGTTGCCGAAATGACGGGCGCGTTTCTGGCGGACTGGTACCTCGAAACCGAAGTCATTCTGGAAGAGCACATCCCCCTGCCCGCCAGCGACGGGGACGTGACGGCACAGCTTTTGCCCAGCGGTGCGGATTACAAGTGTGAGGGGTTCCAGACCTTCCTCGTCTGGAAAATCCACCGCGCCGAAAAACACATCCTCATCACGACGCCCTATCTAATCCCCGATGAGGATCTGTTGAGCGCCATGCGAACGGCGGTCCTGCGCGGTGTCGTCGTCGATCTGGTCGTATCGGCGATCGCGGACCAGAAGCTCGTCAACATGGCGCAGCGTTCCTATTACCAGGAACTGATAGACGCGGGTGTCCGTATTCACCGCTTCCGGAATTTCCTGCTGCACGCAAAGAATGTCAGCATCGACGGATCGGTGGCCATCATCGGGTCGAGCAACGTCGACATCCGGTCGTTCCAGCTCAACGAAGAGGTCAGCCTCGTTCTTTATGGCGCAGATGCCGTTGCGCCCCTCGAAGCGATTCAACGTGGCTATCTGGCGGCGAGCGATCCGGTCGATGCGGTACAGTGGCGCAAACGTTCGGGGCTTGAGAAAGTTGGCGAGAACATCGCCCGGATGGTCAGCCCCCTGCTCTGACCTTCGCCGCAGGAAGCGTCGGTGCAGGTTCTCCGTCGATCAACTGGTCGCCGCCCAGCACGCGGTAAAGTGTCACCAGATTGTCCGCCCGCAACAATCGGGCCGATGCCAGCGAGCGTCGTGCGCTGTAAAGTGTGCGTTGGGTGTCCAGACGGGTGAGGTAAGGATCGATACCCTCCCTGTACCGAGCCTCGGCCAGGAAATCGCTGTCCCCCGCCGCCGCCTCGAGATCGATTTCCGCCTGCATTTGGCGATCGATCGTCCCGCGCCGCGCCAACGCATCAGCAACTTCACGGAACGCAGTCTGCACGGCTTGTTTATATTGCGCCACGGTCAGTTCGCGCTGGGCGTTGGCATAAGCAAGGTTGCCGCGGTTTGCGCCACCGTCGAACAGCGGTACCGATACGGCAGGTGCCACCGACCAGCTGAATGCGCCGCCGGTGAATAGCGATGAAAGGGTCGTGCTGGCGACGCCTGCAAGTGCGGTCAGGCTGATCCTTGGAAAAAAGTTGGCGCGCGCTGCACCGATCCGGGCATTGTTGGCGCGTAGCCGGTATTCAGCCTCGACGACGTCGGGACGGCGTAGCAGGATGCGTGAGTCCAGCCCGGCGGGAAGTTCGCCGAACGAACTATCCACGCTTTCGATCGAACTCGGCAGTTCGGCATCGGCAACCGGGCCACCGACGAGCAATTCAAGCGCATTTCGATCCTGCGCGACCTGAGTGGTCAGGCTGGCCGCATCCGAGCGCGCCTGGTCGAGCACTGTTTCGGCCTGCCGCAGATCGGTCCTTGGCGCGACCCCACCCTTCAGCCGTGCCCGTGTCAGTTCGACACTCTTTGAAGCGCTGGCCTGCGTGTCATTGGCAATGGCGAGCAGGCTGCGATCGGTCGCCAGCGTGATATAAGTGCTGGCCACTTCGCCGACGAGCGTCAGTCGCGCCGCGCGGACGCCCGCTTCGGTTGCCAGATATTCCTGCAGCGCGGCTTTGCTCAGACTTCGGACGCGGCCGAACAGATCGATCTCGAACGACGATATGCCGACGTCGGCTGAATAGGATGTCCGCCTGCCCCCGCTGCCATTCGTTGAACTACCACCCGAATCCCCGGTCGTGATCCCGGCTGAGCCATCGACCGCAGGAAGTAATTCGGCACGTTGCACGCGATATTGCGCTCGCGTCGCCGCGACATTGGCGAGTGCGATCGCGACATCCTGATTATCGACCAGCGCGCGGTCGATAATCGCCAGCAGCTTTGGATCGCGGAACAGGTCCTTGTAGGTCACGCTGGGCAGCGTCGCCTCGCTGTTGCGCAGATAAGCGTCACCGACTGGCCAGCTCAACGGTATGGCAGGCGCAGGCCGGATGTATTTCGGCTCAAGGCTGCATCCCGTGATCGCGGTGGCGCAGATCAGGGTGGTGAGTATCCTTGCGTTCATGAGGTTACGAAGCTGCGCGGTTTGGCTGAGCCGTTTTTGGCCGATTTGGTTTAGACCCCGCAGGAACCGGCTTCACGACCTGTCCCGCCTTGATCCGCAACAGCCCCTCGGTCACCACGCGTTCGCCGGGCTTCAACCCTGCACTCACCAGCCATTTGTCGCCAATGGCCCGTTCGGCGGTGACGTTGCGCTGTATGGCCTTGTTGTCGGGGCCGATGACAAGCACCGTTGCGGTGCCCTTTGCGTCGCGCGACACCCCCTGCTGAGGCACCAGCATGGCGCTTCCGGCTATGCCCTGGGCGAGCCTGGCGCGGACGTACATGCCGGGAAGCAACAGGCCGTTCGGATTGGGGAAACGTGCGCGCAAGGTGACGCTGCCCGTATTGGGATCGACCATCGCCTCGGCAAATTGCACCGATCCCACCGGGCCATAGTCGCTGCCGTCCTCCAGCGTCAGTTTCACCGCCGCCGACGATGTGCCGAGGCCACCGGAAGCCAGCGCGCGACGGAGCGCCAGAAGATCGGCACTCGATTGCTGAATATCGACGAAGATCGGGTCGAGCCGTTGAATCGTCGTCATCGGATCGGCCTGCGCCGATGTTACCAGTGCTCCGGTCGTAACGAGCGAACGCCCGATCCGGCCAGTGATCGGTGCCGCGATCTTCGTGAAGCGCAAATTGATGTTGGCCGTAGCGAGCGCAGCCGTGTTCTGCGCGACACCCGCAGCCGCCTGTCGGGCCGTCGCCGCAGCATCGGTAAGGTCCTGCTGGCTGACCGCCTCGATTTTGGCCAACGGACGATAACGGTTCGCCCGGGCCTGTGCCGCTTCCCGCACAGCATTGGCATTCTGCAGATTCGCCTGCGCCTGTTCGGCGGCGGCGCGATAAAGGCTGGGATCGATCTGGTACAGCGTCTGTCCGGCATGAACGACGCTGCCCTCCGTAAACAGACGTTGCCGAACGATACCCGATACCTGCGGGCGCACTTCGGAAGTCTCGAACGCAGCCGTCCGACCGGCCAGTTCAACCGTCAGCGGTACCGATTCGCTCTTTACGACGACAAAGCCTGCCTCCGGTGTCGGGGGCGGCTTTTTGGCGGGTTTGGAACAGCCCGACAGAGTCGAACCGAACATGGCCGCCACCAGCACAGCGTGCAAAACGCCGCGACGGCGGTGGGCAGGGGATTGTTTCAGTGGGGCAGTCAAACTCGAACTCCAGGCCAAAGCCATACTGCCCCCCGATATGCGACAGGCTTATTTCTTGAGCGAAAGTCCGCCGAAACGCTTGTTGAAGCGCGCAACCTGACCACCCGCATCGAGCATCGCGCCCTTGCCGCCGGTCCATGCCGGGTGCGACGTAGGATCGATCTCAAGCGTCATCAGATCGCCCTCCTTGCCCCAGGTCGAACGCGTTTCGAACTCGGTGCCGTCGGTCATCTTGATCTTGATGACGTGATATTCCGGATGCAGGTCTTTTTTCACGAGGTCAGTCTTTCGATTGTGCGACTGGTTCCGACCAGTCTGAAAGGAAGCGCGGCCAATAGCGGGAGATATCAAAATCCGCAACCGATGCCCGCACCAGAATTATTTAGGCGGGTCGGCGATCATCGCGGTGAAGTTCGCTTCGGCAACCAGTTTGCCATCGACGAGCGCTCGACCTGCGAATTTGCAGACCGATGCACGTTTCTGGACAAAGCTGGCTTCGAGCCGAAGCAGGACCCCCGGTTCCACGGGGCTGCGGAACTTCGCGCCGTCGATCGCCATGAAATAGACCAGCTTGCCGGTCCCTGCGAGGCCGAGCGACTGGACCGCGAGAATTCCCGCCGCCTGTGCCAGCGCCTCGACGATCAGGACGCCCGGCATGATCGGACGCCCGGGAAAATGGCCGGCAAAGAATGGCTCGTTGATCGTCACTGCCTTGATCGCGACGATGCTCTCGTCAACGATGAGCTCCTCGACGCGGTCAACGAGCAACATTGGGAAGCGATGTGGCAGAGCCGCCATCACTCCCCGAATGTCGATGCTCAAATCAGCGACCCTGTGGCGATGCCGAAGGGGCAGCAGCTGCGCCGCCCTGCCCGCCGGGAGTCCAGCCCGCTGGCGGAGTGATGCTGGCGGTCGGTACCGCCTTGTTCAATTCGGCAGCAATCGCATCGGTCAGGTCAACCGACGGTGCATAAGAGATCGCAGCCTGTGGCGCGACGACCAGGCTGACGCCCTTGGCCGTCATCGCGTTCTTGATCGCAACATCCAGCTTTGCACCGATCTGTTCCTCGACATAGGCCTGAGCGCGGGCGATCGGAGCCGACAGGCGCTGCAATTCGGCCTGTGCCGCCTGCTGCTTCTGCTGGATCGCGGTGTACTGCGTCTGCAGAGTAGCCTGATTGGCACCCGGAGCCTTTTGCGCAGCCTGGAAGGCAGTGATCTGGGGCTGAAGCGCAGCCTGCAGAGCCTTCGAACGCGCATCGAACGCGGCGATCGGCGCGGCATAGGTCGTCTTCATCTGCGTCATCGCAGTCGTGAACGCCGTCGTCTTCTGCACCGCAGCCTGAACGTCGGCAACACCGACTCCACCAGCGGCCTGCGCCATCGCAATTGGAACGACACCGGCAGCAAGGGCAAATGGCGTTGCAGCGAGAAGTGCTGCCTTGATCATGGTTTTCATCAGAATTGGGTTCCTACGTTGAATGTGAATAATTTGGTCTGATCGCCCGGCGATTTCAACAATGCCTTGGCGATATCGATGCGGAACGGACCGAAAGGCGAGTTCCAGTTGACGCCGACGCCGATGGATAGACGGGGGCGCATGGTGTTCCCGACGAAGGTCTCATCGAAAGGTGCGATAATGTTCGAGTAGGCTGTATTTACCGACGTTCCCACGCAGCTCGTTGAACCCACGGCGGCATACCCCCCCACGCATGACGTTTGTAGACCCGCGTTAGCGCCATTTGCATCAGTCCCCGTCGCAGGAACCAGATAGGTCGGCTTACCGTTTTGATCGAGAACGGCAATCGGCTTCGCGATATAGTTCCCCGAAGAGTCCTTGTCGAAGGTGTTTGCTGCAGTCGTAAGCTTTGGTGTGCGAACACCGAACACGGCACCGGCATCCATGAAGATCGAAGGGCGCAGACCCAGTTCCTTGGCGCCGGCACCAAGCGGGATTTCAAGCTCGAGACGACCCAGATAATAGGCGCGGCCACCAAGGGCATCGTCGGTCTGGGTGCTTTTATCGGTCGAAAGTACATATTTTCCTGTCGCATCTGCGACATACGGTGTGCGAATAACCCGTGGACCTACGCCGCGAATGTCGAAGCCGCGGATCTGCGGTTCGCCGAGGAAAAAGCGGTCCGTAAGGCGGACTGGATCAACCGACGGATCTGAACTTGAATCGAACGACTTGATATACCCGCCCTCGAACCTTGCCGATGCGATGAACTTTGAACCGAGATCCCAGTATTTGGCGGCCTCAATCCGGGTCCGCAAATAGTGAACATCGCCCCCAAGACCGGCAAAGTCCTGACTGAAAACAGCGCGTTGCCCCTTTGTCGGATGGATGCCATTGTTCAAATTGTCATAGACGATGCTATAGCCCACTGACGATGTCAGCCTGTTGCCAAGCGCGTCGCACAGATAGCGACCCGCAATCAACGGACTGCACTGGCCGTTGATATAGTAGGTGTTCTTGTCCAGCGAAACCTGATCGTAACTGACGCCGAAACGCCCAGCCACCGACACGAATTCGGTCAGCGGTACACCGGTCCGAAGCTGGAAACCGGTGGTCAGCTGCGAATAGGTCGTGTTGCGGTCGCCGTTGTTGGTGTAGTTGAACGAGTTATAGTCGCGGCGGAAGATGTCGCCACCCAGCGCGATGTTCTTGTCGAACAGATAAGGCTCGGTAAAGCCAAGTTCGACGGACTTCGAATAGGTCGAGTAACTCACCGACGCGCGCAATTCCTGGCCCTTGCCGCGGAAATTTCGCTGCTTGATCGACGCGTTGATGATGAACTTTTCGAGGCTCGAATAACCGGCCGACAGCTGAAGTTCGCCGGTCGATTTTTCCTCGACGTTCGCCTGCAGGATGACGCGATCAGGCGCCGATCCCTGCGTCTGTGCAATCTCCAGCTTGTCCTGGAAATAGCCGAGTGACTTGATGCGATCTTCCGAACGCTTGACCGAAAAACTGTTGAACGCGTCGCCCTCGGCAAGGCGGAATTCGCGGCGTACGACCTTGTCCTGCGTCAGAGTGTTGCCGTTCACGTCGATACGCTCGACATAAACGCGTGGTGCCTCGGCGACACGGAACGTGATGTTCATCGTCCGCGTGTCTTTCTGGCGGTCGAACTGCGGATCGATCTGCGCAAACGCATAACCCAGCAACCCGGCCGTCTTGGTCACGTTGTCGACCGTGTCCTCGACCTGCTTGGCGTTATACCAGTCGCCCTTGTGCATCGGCAGCAGCGATTTAACGGTGGCCGCCTTAAAATCGCGAATGTCGCTCTCGACCTCGATATCGCCGAACTTGTAGCGTTCCCCCTCTTCAACGACATAGGTCACGATGAAATCGCGCTTGTCGGGGGTCAGTTCGCTGACCGCGGACACGACGCGGAAATCGGCATAGCCGGTGGTCAAATAGAACTGGCGCAGCTTGCCCTGATCATAGGCGAGCTTGTCGGGATCGTAGGTCGTGTTCGACGACATGATGCGCGACAGGGTTGATCGCTTCGTGACCATTTCGCTGCGCAATTCGCCATCCGAGAATTTCGTGTTGCCGATGATGTTGATCTGGCGAACCTTGGACTTCGGCCCCTCGGTCACCTCATAGACGACATCGACGCGGTTCTGGTCGAGCAGAACCATTTTCGGTTCGACAGATGCGGCAAAGCGTCCCTGACGACGATAGAGTTCGATGATACGTGCGATATCGGCGCGCACCTTCGAGCGGGTGAAGATCTGACGCGGGGCGAGCTTCAGTTCCTTGGAGAGTTTATCCTCCTTGATGCGCTTGTTACCCTCGAACACGATCCGGTTGATGACCGGGTTTTCCTTGACGATGATCGTCAGGGCGCCTTCTTCATCACGAATCTGGACGTCGGCGAACAATTCGGTCGCAAACAGGTCCTGCAATGCCTGATCGAGCGATTCGCGCGTATAGACGCCGCCGGTACGCAACTTGACATAGGATCGGACCGTTTCAGGCTCGATACGCTGCGAGCCGCTGACCGCGATCGACTTGATCGTACCACCATCGGTGACGGGCGCGGGTGCCGGGGGCTTTGGCGACAACAGGCTGGTCGCCGGCTGCGCCTTTGGCCGCTGGGCAAGCGCTGGCGCACCACTCAGCATGGTTCCGACGAGCAGGACGGATAAATAACGGCCGCCTTGAAAAACTGACTTGTTCGCTGTCACGCAGTCCGGCCCTTAATCAGAAATAAAATTGGTGCATCGCCCTGCCC
>JAQGKX010000196.1 GCA_028289885.1 Sphingomonadales bacterium | reverse complement strand
CAACGGCGGGGTCGATGCTGTCGCACGTCACCGCATCGCTCATCGCTTCGAGGAACGGGAGGACCATCGTCGCACCGCTCGATTCGGAAATCGCATTTTCGAGTCCGCGCGCAAGCTCGGCCAGCGGCCGCAGATCGTGATTGGTGGCGGTGCGGCGGATATCGTCGATCGCAAACGCCAGCGAACTTGACGACATATGCGGCAATTCGCGCGCCAGCCAATCGATGCGATCGCTCAATTCGCCCTTGATGACGAGTCTCGCGTCATTCCCCATGCCCATCGGAAATATCCTTTTACCCCGTGCATGGAAGAGTGCGCCTTTTATGGTGAAGACTAGGTTAACGGGATACGCGCGGCCATTGCTTGACTTTTTACCCCCCTGCCGCCATTGGCCCGCCTTTCATTACGACACCCAGAATCGAAAGTGCTTCAGCCGTGGCAAAGCCGACTACCATTAAAGTTAAGCTCGTCAGCACGGCTGACACCGGCTTTTACTACACGACCAAAAAGAACCCGCGCAGCCTGAACACGACCGAAAAGCTGTCGTTCCGCAAATACGACCCCGTCGTTCGCAAGCACGTCGAGTTCAAGGAAGCCAAGATCAAGTAATCTTTGGGCTTTCTAGTCGTTGGCTGGCGGCGATGTTCGCTTGACCAGCCCTTCGACCGTTTCGATAAACCGCATCAGCGAAATCGGCTTGGATACATAGGCGTCGGCCCCGGCCGCGCGAATTCTGTCCTCGTCCGCTTTCCCGGCATAGGCGGTGACCGCCATGATCGGCATCGCCCGCAACATTTCGTCGGCGCGAATCGCCTCGGTCAGTTCGAGACCGGTGACGTGCGGCATCTGGATATCCATGACGATCAGGTCCGGCCTGAACGCTCGCGCACGATCCAGCGCCTCGCGCCCGTCGCGCAATCCCTCGATTTCATAGTCGTGCGCCCGCAGCAGGTCACAAAATAACCGCAGGTTCAGTTCGTTATCCTCGACAACGAGCACCCTTTTTGCCACGCGCTTGATCAACCTCGATTTGACTTGGCCCTGAATACCGGAACCAACCTAGGCGATGAGCGCTGAACAGACAAATGCAGGATCGGCGAACGAAGCGATGGACCTCGCGCTTTCGGCGCTTGTCTGGATCCTTCAGGACGAGGAACGCGCCGACCGTTTGCTGGCGCTGACCGGCCTCGATGCCGACGGGATTCGTGCGCGGATAACCGACCCTGCGCTGATGGAGGCTGTGCTCGGCTATCTCGAAGGCCATGAGCCAGACCTTGTCGCCTGCGCTAAAACACTCGATGTTCCCCCCGTTGCGCTGGTACTGGCGCGCGAAAGGCTTTCACTTTGACTATCGATCCTGCGGCCAGGGCGGCTGGAGCACGGCCACTCCTGATTACCGATTGCGACGAAGTGCTGCTGCACATGGTCAGCCATTTTGGCGACTGGCTCGGCGAGGCGCACTCCATCGACTTTTCGCCACTCCATGGTGACTTTTCGTACGCGCTGAAGCGGCGCGGCGGCGGCGAACTGGTTCCGCCAGAGGACGTCTGGCCGATGCTCGACACGTTCTTCAAAACCGAAATGAAGCGCCAGACACTTGTTCCCGGCGCGCGCGAGGCTCTCGCCGCGCTTGCCGAAATCGCCGACATCGTCGTCCTCACCAATCTGACGCACGAATTCAATGAAGCTCGCGCCGAACAGCTGGGGACACATGGCATCTGGCACCGCGTCGTCACCAACCAGGGCGGCAAGGGGGGGCCAGTTGTCAAACTGGTCGCCGAGTTCCAGCCTTCGGTCACGGTGTTCGTCGACGACCTGTCCCGCCATCACGAATCGGTCGCCAAGCACGCGCCCGAGGTATTCCGCCTGCACATGATCGCCGAACCAAGCGTCGCCTCGATCACGCCCCCCTCGCCCGCTGCTCATGCACGAATCGATCATTGGGACGACGCGCTGCCGTGGATACAGGCGCGTTTTTCGGAGGCTTCGGTCGAAGCTGCTTGACCTGTCCGCCCCCGCGCGCTTTGGATTGCACATGAACGACAAAATCGACGCTATCCTCGCCAAACGCGGCCTGAAATTGCCGACCCCCGCCGCCCCGGTCGCGGACTATGTGCCCGCGGTCGAGATCAACGGGTTCCTCTATGTATCGGGCCAGTTGCCCTTTCTCGACGGCGTGGTGATGACGGGACGTCTGGGCGAAGACCGCGACATTGCGGCCGGCAAGCAGGCTGCCGAAGCGTGCGGTGTGATGCTCGTCGCCCAGATCAGGAAGGCGCTCGGCTCGCTCGATCGTGTCGAACGGATCGTCAAGCTCGGCGTGTTCGTCAACAGCGATCCGCGCTTTACCGATCAGGCAAAGGTCGCCGATGGCGCATCGTCATTGATGGCCGAACTGTTCGGCGATGCCGGACGCCATGCGCGCGCGGCAGTCGGTGTGCCGGTCTTGCCGCTGGGCGCGATGGTGGAAATCGATGCGGTTGTCGCTGTTCGCCCCGCTTGAGGGCCTGATCGCACCCGCGCCGTCGCCCCAGCGCGTTGCCTTTCTTAAAGCGCAGCCGTTCGCCCATCGGGGATTGCACGGCGGCGTTCGCGTGGAAAACAGCCGCGCCGCGTTCCGGGCGGCCATTGCGCTGGGCCACGGTATCGAACTCGATGTGCAGGTTGCCTCGGGCGGCGAGGCATTTGTATTCCACGATTCGGTTCTCGATCGGCTTACCGCTGCGCGTGGGCCGTTTCAGGCCAGGTCCGCTGGCGAAATCGATGCGATAAAATTGGTGGGGACCGATGAATCGATTCCCCGGCTCGACGAGATACTGAAGATCATTGCCGGTCGCGTGCCCGTGCTGATCGAGGTGAAAAGCCAGGAACGCCATGTCGCCGCATTGTGCCTGTCGGTCCGCCGCGCGCTCGAAGGCTATACCGGTGCTGCCGCAATCATGTCTTTCAACCCGCAAGTCGGCCACTGGTTTGGCGAAAATGCGCCGCGCATCGTGCGCGGTCTGGTCGTCACCGAAAACGACGAAACGACACGGGTCGAGCGACTGAAGGGCTTTGCCCGGCGTTGGGGTTCTATGCTGCGCGCGAAACCCGACTTCCTTGCCTACGACGTCCGCGACTTGCCCTCGCGGTTTGCCGCCGCCGCCCGCGCGCGGGGTATCCCTGTGCTGACCTGGACCGTGAACGATGCGACCAGTGAACAGGCCGCCTTCGCCCATGCAGACGAGGCCATTTACGAGAAAACTGCGTGAGCGACGAAGATGGCGGCGTGATCGCCCGCGTCGGCAATGGCGTCGCCTCCTTCGACGCGGCGGAATGGGACGCCTGCGCAGGCACGGACAACCCTTTCGTTTCCCACGCCTTCCTCAGCGCCCTCGAAACGTCGGGCAGCGCCACGGTTCGCACCGGCTGGCAACCCGTTCCGATCGCGATCGATGCGCCCGATGGCTCGCTGGCCGGTGTCCTGCCTGCCTATGCAAAGAGCCACAGTCAGGGCGAATATATCTTCGACCACGCATGGGCCGACGCATGGGAGCGTGCCGGAGGGAATTATTACCCGAAGCTGCTGATTGCCGTGCCGTTCTCGCCCGTCCCGGGACCCCGGCTGCTGGCGCGCGATCCGGCCATTGCCCCTGCCTTGATCGCCGCCGCCGAAGCGTTGGTCGACAGCAACAAACTGTCCTCGGCTCACGCCAATTTCGTCAACGAAGACCAGCTTGAACTTTTCCGCGACGCCGGATGGCTGATCCGCGAAGGCACGCAATTCCACTGGGCCAATGACGGTTATGCGACGTTCGACGACTTCCTCGCCGCTCTCGCCTCACGCAAGCGCAAGGCGATCCGCAAGGAACGCGCCGCTGCGGTTGAGGGTTTGGAGATCGTCCACCTGACCGGCGACCAGATCACCGAAGCCCATTGGGATGCGTTCTGGCAATTCTATCAGGACACCGGCGCGCGCAAATGGGGAACGCCCTATCTGACGCGCAAATTCTTCACGCGGATCGGGGAGACAATGGGCGACAAGGTGCTGCTGATGCTGGCCCTGCGCGATGGTCGTCCGATCGCGGGCGCGCTCAACATGATCGGCGCGGACACGCTGTACGGTCGCTATTGGGGATGTTCGGAGGACGTGCCGTGCCTCCATTTCGAGCTCTGCTATTATCAGGCGATCGATGCGGCCATCGCGCGCGGACTGTCGCGGGTCGAAGCCGGAGCGCAGGGCGAACACAAGCTCGCACGCGGCTATGTGCCGGTCGCGACCTGGTCGGCGCACTATATCCCGAATGCGGGCTTTCGCGCGGCCATCGCCGAGTTTCTGGAGCGCGAACGTCGCGCGGTAGAAGGAAATGCGGCGTTCCTGGAAACGATGACGCCCTTCAAGAAAGGCTGATCAGGCGGCCCGACGAACCGTTGCGCCAAGCCATGCCCGTGCCTGTCGCTGCGCTTCGGCAACTTCGCGTGCGGTCATGTCGTCGGCAATCTCTGCACGACATTCCTGCGCGCGCTCGTCGCCCGAAACCGCCGCCAGATTAAACCATTTATGCGCCTGGATCAGGTCGATATCGATCCCGCGCGAACCCGACGAATAGGCGACGCCCAATTCATAAAGCGCGTCGGTGTTACCCGCTGCTGCATCGCTCAACCTGCTTTCGAGGAAGAAATTTGCCGTTGTAATACTATGTGCCATCTTGTCGGACCCCCATATACGAACCGTCGATGGCGCACTGTCGCGCAAATGGTTTCAATAAATGGTTAACGCCAAGTTTTCGCGGGATTTCCGTGGGTTCTAAGGTGCCCGAACGGCAAAATTGTCGATCAGGCGGGTCATTCCGATCCTTGCCGCCGCCACGATCCGCGTCTCGCCCTTCGCTTCTGTGACCGACAAAAGCCGCGCATCGACCAGTTCGATATAGTCGATAGCGAAGCCCGCTTCGCTGACGACGATACGCGCCTCAGCCAGTGCCTCCGCGACATTCTCCCCCTTTTCGATCGCTCCAACCGCAGCGGTCAGTGCGCGCGGCAAGGCAAGTGCGGCATCGCGCTCCGTCGCCGATAAATACGCATTGCGCGACGAAAGCGCGAGACCATCTGCCTCCCGCTCGGTCGGAACCCCGACGATTTCCAGCCCAAGGTCCAGATCGGTCACCATCCGCCGAATGACCGCGAGCTGCTGCCAGTCCTTTTCGCCAAAGAACGCCACATCCGGCCGCACCTGCCCGAACAGCTTTGCCACGACGGTCGAAACACCGTCAAAATGCCCAGGCCGCGCTGCGCCATCGAGGACATCGCCAAGCCCCCCAACCGAAACCCTGGTCGCAAAACCGTCCGGATACATGGTCGCCACGGTCGGCATCCACAGGATCGCGACACCCGCCGCTTCCAGCATCGCCGCATCCTCCGCCTCTCGACGCGGATAGCGCGCAAGGTCCTCGTTCGGCCCGAACTGCATCGGATTTACAAAGATCGTCGCCACCACATGGTCGGCCCGTTCCTTCGCCGCCGCGACCAGTGCCAGATGCCCTGCGTGAAGCGCGCCCATCGTCGGCACGATCGCCACGGTGCCGGTCAACAGGCCACGCGCCGCGCGAAGATCGTTCAGGTCACGGATGGTTTGCACGAGGAAGGCCGCTCCGATATGAGGAATAAATCGCCTTGGCAGAGCCCGGGGTGTGAAATCAAGCTGGCCGGGGGCAGACAGAAAACGTGAAGTCGATGCAACGCGCACACAGGATCGTCTTTGCCAATGAAAAGGGCGGGACCGGCAAGTCGACGACCGCCGTCCACGCAGCCGTTGCGCTGGCCGCAGCCGGGCACCGCGTCGCGGCGCTCGATCTCGACGTCCGTCAGAAAACATTGGTCCGTTACCTCGACAATCGTGCCGCGACCATGCGCCGTCGCCAGCTCGACTTGCCGATGCCGGGCCATGCCGTACTCACCGCGGTTTCGACCGAAGGGCTGAACGAGGAAGTCGACCGGCTGAGCGAGGAGAACGACTTCATCATCGTCGATACGCCGGGACGCGACGATCCGCTGGCCCGGGCGGCGATCTCCCTGGCCGACACATTGGTCACGCCGATCAACGATAGCTTCGTCGATCTCGACCTGATCGGGCAGGTCGATGCAGAGACGTTCAAGGTCAAAAAGCCGAGTTTCTACGCCGAACTGATCTGGGACCTGCGCAAGGATCGCGCGAAGATCGACGGCGGCACGGTCGACTGGGTCGTCCTGCGCAACCGGCTGCAGCATCTGGAGGCGCACAACATGCGCCGCGTCGCCGCCGCCCTGACCGAATTGTCTAAGCGCGTCGGATTTCGCGTGATCCCCGGGCTCGGCGAGCGCGTCATCTATCGCGAACTCTTTCCCAAGGGGCTGACCCTGATCGACGTCGGCGCCATCGAATCGGTCGGCCTGAGCCACATCGCTGCGCGGCAGGAATTGCGCGAAATGATTTCGGGACTGGCGCTTCCTGCGCGCGAGGAACGCGTCGTTTCCGAAGAACCGCTGTTGAAGCTCGCACTATGATGAAGCTGCTGTTCTTTGGCGCGATCCTCTATGCCGTCTATCATTTTGGAAAGCGGTACATGACGGTGCCGGGCAGGATGGATCGGACCGAGGCTGCAAAGCTTCTCGGCCTGACCGGCGACGCCAGCAGCGAGGCCGTCCTCGAGGCGCACCGCCGCCTGATCACCAAGGTTCACCCCGACGCCGGTGGCAGCGCCGAACTGGCCTCACGCATCAACCGGGCGCGCGACGTGATGCTTCGTTCTTAAAAGCCGACGAGACCCGTGACGGTGCAACAAACGCGCCACGTCTTTGTTGTAGCGACGCTTTAATTCACCCGAAAGGATCCCGATGACCCACAGTTTCAACCCGACCGCTCTCCGTGAATATGACATCCGGGGGATTGTCGGGGAAACTTTGGGAGAGGCCGATGCCTATGCCATCGGTCGCGGCTTCGGCACGCGCGTCCGGCGCAACGGCGGCACCCGCGTTGCGGTCGGCTATGACGGCCGCCTGTCGTCAGTGTCGCTTGAGGGTGAGCTTGTTCGCGGGCTGACCGAAACCGGCATCGACGTGGTCCGTATCGGCCTTGGACCAACCCCAATGCTGTATTTCGCGGAAGCCACGCTCGAGGTCGATGGCGGCGTCCAGATAACCGGCAGCCACAATCCCGGCGAGTATAATGGCTTCAAGATGGTGCTTGCCCATGCGCCGTTTTACGGAGCGGACATTCAGGATCTCGCCACGCTCGCTGACGCCGGCGACTGGGAGGAAGGCAGCGGTACGGTCTCCGACTATGTCATTATCGAAGACTATGTGAACCGGCTGGTCGAGAAGTACGACGCCGGCCCGTATCGCATCGGTTGGGACGCGGGCAACGGTGCCGCTGGCGAAGTGATCGAAATGCTCGTCAAGCTGCTGCCCGGCGAACACCACACCATCTTTACCGATATCGATGGCAATTTCCCCAATCATCATCCTGACCCGACCGAAGAAAAGAACCTTGCCGATCTGAAAAAGCTCGTCGCGGACAACAAGCTCGACTTCGGACTGGCTTTCGATGGCGATGGCGACCGTCTGGGCGCGATCGACGGGCAAGGCCGCGTCGTTTGGGGCGACC
>JAQGKX010000187.1 GCA_028289885.1 Sphingomonadales bacterium | reverse complement strand
ATACCCGGTCGGCGATGGCGCAAAACGGGTGACGACGGGCTTGTTCGGTACGGTTGGGATGCTTGCGCTCACGCGACTTAATCTCCAGTCAGGGCGCAATGGATGCGGTATTTGACAGCGCCCCTAGCACGCTGCCCGAAACGCGCCAATCGGGGCTTTTGACGCGCCTGAACAGTAAAATCGAAACCGCGCTCGACTATCAGCGCGACCAGTTGCCACTGTGGCTGCCCATCATGCTCGGGTGCGGGATCGCGGCCTGGTTCGTGCTGCCGGTCCAAGGCAGTTGGATCGCGTGGGTAGCGGCGATGGTCGGCATAGCAGGCGCGGGGTTTCTGCTGCCTGCGGGCGGGCGGCTTAGGCGGGTGATTGTCATTGCCCCGCTGACCTGTGCACTGGGATGCGGGTTGGCCTGGCTTCGGAGCGAGGTCGTTGCTGCGCCGGTAACGTCGCGCGCTGTCATCGAGACGTTCAGTGCGCGGGTCGAGCGAATCGATGTTCAGGTTACAAAGGATCGGCTGAGGCTGACCCTGTTGCCGATTGCCGCGCCGACGCTGCCGCCCCGTGTGCGGGTCAATGTGGATTCGAAGGATGCGCCTGCCCAAGATTCGGTGGGACGGCTTGTAGTCGGCGATCGCATTCGGTTGAAAGCGCGACTGATCGGCCCGCAGGCGGCGAGCGTTCCCGGCGGCTATGATTTTTCACGCGCCGCCTGGTTCATGGGGCTGGGTGCGACGGGCAAGTCACTTGGCGCCGTGACGCGCGAGGGGAATGAGCCGACGCACGAGCAAGGTTTCCGCGATCGATTGTCGGCACATATCAAAACGCAGGTGAGCGGGAGCGCGGGCGGTATTGCGGCTGCGTTTGCGACAGGCGACCGAGGCGGGATCGCGACTGCGGACGAGGACGCCATGCGGGCGAGCGGATTGACGCACCTGTTGTCGATCAGCGGGTTGCACGTGACGGCGGTGGTCGGAGCGGTGATGCTGATGACGTTGCGACTGACGGCGTTGAGCAGTCGGCTTGCACTGCGATTGCCACTGATCGTGGTTGCGGCGGGCGCGGGGGCTTGGGCGGGCATTGGCTATACGTTGATGACGGGGGCAGAGATTCCGACGATCCGGTCGTGCGTGGCGGCGGTGTTGCTCGTGATCGGCGGCGCTTTGGGGCGACAGGCGTTTACGTTGAGGCTGGTTGCCGGGGGCGCGCTGGTTGTGCTGCTGGTCTGGCCGGAGTCACTGATCGGCCCGAGTTTCCAGCTCAGTTTTGCAGCGATTACGTCGCTGGTAGCGCTGCATGAATGGGGGCCGGTGCAGCGACTTTTGACAGGGCGCGACGAGAGCATATTCGTCAAGACCGGACGGGCAATGCTGTCCCTGCTGATGACGGGTCTCGCGGTCGAGATTGCACTTGCCCCGATCGCGCTGTTCCATTTTCATCGACAGGGGCTTTACGGGGCGCTGGCCAATATCATTGCCATTCCGCTGACGACCTTCGTGACAATGCCGTTCGAGGCGTTGGCGATCCTGTTCGACACCATGGGGATGGGGGCACCTTTCTGGTGGCTGACGGGGTTGTCGCTCGACCTGTTGCTGGGGATTGCGCGGCACGTTGCGATCTGGCCGGGTGCGTTGGCGGCGCTGGCGAGTGTGCCAACAGGCGCGTTTGCGGCGATGTTAGGCGGCGCGTTATGGGTTATCCTGTGGCGCGGGAGACCACGCGTGTGGGGGACTGTCCCGTTTCTGGTCGGCGTGGTTTGGGCACTGACGACGCCACCGCCCGATCTGCTGGTGACCGGCGATGGCAAGCATCTTGCAGTTCGCGGCGACAATGGTGAATTGGCGACGTTGCGGACCCGCGCCGGCGATTATGTCCGGTCGACTCTCGCCGAACGAGCGGGCGATCTTGGTGAACTCGGCGATCTCGACACGTTGCAGGGGGCGGAGTGTTCGGACGACGTGTGCCGTGTGACGTTGATGCGGGATGGTCGAGCGTGGCGGGTTCTGGCGACCCGGAGCCGGTTCATCTTGCCGATTGGCGCTTTTGTCGCCGAATGTGCGGCAGCGGATATCGTGATCAGCGACCGAAAATTGCCGAGGACTTGCCTGCCGAAGTGGCTGAAGGCGGACCGGCCAATGCTGGAAAAGACCGGTGGGCTGGCGGTCAACTTTGCGGCGCGGACGGTGGAGGCAGTATCGGAGGGGGACGACGATCATCCATGGGCCGTGGCGCGGCGGGCCGGGTTGGCTAAGCGGGTTGGGGGCTCATTTTACACGTCACCCCGGCGCAGGCAGGGCCAATATGGATGTCAGAAAGAGCGATCCCCTTGCGAACAGCCGTATAGGCCCCGGCCTGTGCCGGAGTGACGCCAGGAGAAGCGCGAATTTTGCTTATTTACCCAATCCCGTTTGTCATCCTGAAACGCGTTCAGGATGACGGATCAATAAAGCGGCCCTTAGTACCGCCGCAGCAGACCGGCCAGTTTGCCTTGGATACGCACCTGTTTCGCAGCGTAGATCTGCGCTTCGTACAGCGCGTTCGCCGGATTGAGGCGAATGCGGGGGCCGTCGTGATGATAATATTTCAGCGTAGCCTCATTCTCGTCGATCAGGGCGACGACGATCTCTCCATCTCGGGCGGTCTCGGTCTTGCGGATCAGGGCGTAATCACCATCGAGAATGCCTGCTTCGACCATCGAGTCACCGGATACCTCCAGTGCAAAATGTTCACCGGGGCCGAGCAAGGCCGCTGGAACCGGCAGGGTCGACTGGCCCTCCATAGCTTCGATCGGCATACCCGCGGCAATGCGACCGTGCATCGGCAGTTCAATGACGTCGTTTGCCGCTGCTGGCAGGATGATCGGGCTGTTAGAATTGGCGGGTACGCGGATTTTTTGTTCTCCGCGTTCGGGCATACGCATGACTTCGAGCGCACGGGCACGGTTTGGCAGGCGACGGATGAACTGACGTTCCTCGAGCGCGCTGATCAGGCGGTGGACGCCCGATTTCGACTTCAGGTCGAGTGCTTCCTTCATCTCCTCGAACGAAGGCGACACTCCGGTTTCGGCAAGCCGGTCGTTGATGAAGCAAATCAGCTCATGCTGTTTCCGAGTGAGCACCGAATAATTCCTTGTTCTGTGAGAACGAACTAGGAACGTGTAGGAAACATTAAGGGTCGCGTCAAGCGAGCAGGATCGCCTCCACCAAGGTGCCTGCTTCGAGCGCGGGCGAGCCTGCCGCGCGGATGACGAGGGCGTCCGCAGCGGCGAGTGGGAACAACATCCCGCTGTCTCCGGGGAAAGTCGGGACGAGCAATCCGTCCTGCCAGCGCGCGCGGACGAAATCGGTGCGGGGACCAACAGCGGGGAGTGGTTCGCCCATGCGGACACCAAGGCGCGGGGGCAGCGCGTCGGTCGCGCCCGAGAGGTGGGTAATCAACGGGCGCAAGAACAACACGGCAGTGACGAGGGCGGAAACCGGGTTGCCCGGGAGGCCAAGAACCACCGTATCACCCAGACGGCCAGCCATCAGGGGTTTGCCGGGACGCATGGCCACTTTCCAGAAGTCGAGGTTTGCTCCGGCTGCATTGAGCGCCGGACGGACGAGATCGTGATCGCCGACCGATGCGCCGCCAGTGCTTACGACGATGTCGCAGGTCTTTGCAGCCACGAAGGCTTCGGTCAGGGCAGTAAGATCGTCCGGGACTATGCCAAGATCGACCACGTCTACGGGCAAATTTTGCATCAACGCGGCAAGCATTGGGGCGTTGGACGAGGGCAGGTGGTCGGGGCCGGTTTCGGTGCCGGGTGGCACGAGTTCGCTGCCGGTCGAGATGATCGCCACGCGCAGTCGGCGGCGAACGGCGATTGTGCCGTGGCCGCCCATGACTGCAAGGGCCAGGCGGGCCGGGGTCAGGCGCTGGCCGATTTCGATGAGCGTTGCGGCGCTGGTGAAGTCGGAACCGGCCCGTCGAACGTGTTCGCCATGGGATTTAGGCCCGTTGCCGGATAGCTCTATTTCATCCCCGGAGCGCGTGATGTTTTCCTGAATCACGACGGTGTCGGCGCCCATGGGGAGGGCAGCTCCAGTGAAGATGCGGGTTGCTTGGGCGGGGCCAACTTCGCCTTTGAAAGGGGTTCCGGCAGCGGACTCGCCGATTACCTGCCATGGGCCGGGGGCGTCGGCGTGGCGGATCGCGTAGCCATCCATGGCCGACAAATCGTGCGCGGGTTGGGTGCGTTTGGCGAGGACCGGGGCGGCGGTCCAGCGACCTGCGGCTTCCAGCAGGGGGACAACCTCCATCGAGACCGGGGCGTGGAGCGCGAGGATGCGCAATTGTGCTTCTTCGACGCCGATCATGCGGTGGAGTTTCCTGCTGTATAGTTTCCTGAACGCCCGCCGGACTTCTCAAGGAGGCGAATGTCGCTGATCTGCATGGCGCGGTCGATGGCTTTTGCCATGTCGTAAAGAGTGAGGAGCGCGACCGAGACGGCGGTGAGGGCTTCCATTTCGACGCCGGTGGGGCCGGTGGTGGAGACGGTTGCAGTGGCGCGGATGGCGGTGGCTTCGAACTGGAAATCCACGGTTACCGAGGAGAGCGCGAGCGGGTGGCACAGCGGGATCAGGTCGCTGGTGCGTTTCGATGCCATGATGCCGGCGATGCGGGCCACGGCGATGACGTCACCTTTTTTGGTGGTGCCGTCTTTGATGGCGGTCAGGGCTTCGGGGGACATCGAGATGCGGCCCCCGGCTGCGGCTTTGCGCACCGTGTCGGGCTTGCCGGAGACGTCGACCATGCGGGCGGCCCCGGTTTCGTCGATGTGGGTGAGACTGGTCATGATCCGGTCAGTAGCGCGCGCGTGGCTGATTCGACATCGGGATTTCGCATGAGCGATTCACCGACCAGGAATGTGCGGACGCCGTGTGCGGACATGGCGATGAGGTCGGCATGGCTGGTGAGTCCGCTTTCTGCAACGAAAGTGACGTCAGCGGGAGCCTTTCCGACCAGTTCATAGGTGCGGGCGAAGTCGACGCTGAAGTCGCGCAGGTCGCGGTTGTTGACCCCGATCAGGCGCGATTTCAGGCGGAGGGCGCGGTCGAGTTCGGCGGCGTCATGGACTTCGACAAGCACATCCATGCCGCGTTCGATGGCGGCGGCTTCGAGTTCGGCCATGATCGTGTCATCCAGAGCAGCGACGATGATCAGGATGGCGTCGGCACCGATGCTGCGCGCTTCGGCGATCTGCCAGGGGTCGACCATGAAGTCATTGCGGAGGACGGGCAGGTCGCAGGCGGCGCGGGCGGCAATCAGATAGTCCTCATGGCCCTGGAAAAAGGGCGCGTCGGTGAGGACGGAGAGGCAGGCGGCGCCGCCGGACTGGTAGGCGCGGGCGTGGGCGGGGGGATCGAAGTCGGCCCGGATCAGGCCCTTGGAGGGGCTGGCTTTCTTGATCTCGGCAATGAGGGCGAAACCGATCTTGCAAGTGAGGGCGGCGTGGAAACCTCGGGGGGCGGACTGGGTGGCGGCGGCGCGGTCGAGGTCGTCGAGCGAGCGCGTGGCTTTGCGGCGGATGACTTCTTCGCGGGTGGTGGTGCAGATTTCGTCGAGCTTGTTCATCGGTAGGCGATCCAGCAGTCGAGCAGGGTGTTGGCAAGGCCCCGGTCGAGGGTTTCGCTAGCCTCTTCAATGCCTTCGCGCCAGTCGGTTACGTGTCCGGCGATGATCAACGCGGCGGCGGTGTTGAACAGGACGGCGTCGCGGTAAGCTCCGGGTTCGCCGAGGAACATGCGGCGCAGCGCGGCCGCGTTGAAGGCTGCGTCGCCGCCGCGCAGGGCTTCGGAAGGGTGGCGGGGGAGGCCGACGTCTTCGGGGGCGATGCGGGCAGGTGCGCGGTTCAGGCGGACGATGGTGCTGGGGTGCGAGACCGAGAGTTCGTCGAGGGGCTCGTCGCCGGCAACGAGCATGGCGTCTTCGGTGTCGAGGAGGGTGAGGGCTTCGGCGAAGACGGGGAGGAAATCGGGGCGGGCGACGCCGATGAGCTGGCGGGTGACTCCAGCGGGGTTGGCGGCGGGGCCGGTCAGGTTGAACACCGTGCGGCGGCCGATGGCCTTGCGGATGGGGGCGAGTCTGGCGAGCGCGGGGTGGTGGGTCTGCGCGAACAGGAAGCAGATGCCGAGGTCGGCGAGGGTGGCTTCGGCAGTGGCGGAGGCGCGGTCGAGGTTCAGGCCAAGGGCTTCGAGGGTGTCGGCGGCGCCGGCTTTGGACGAGGCGGCGCGGTTGCCGTGTTTGGCGACGGGGACACCGCAGGCGGCGACGAGGATGGCGACGGCGGTGGAGACGTTGAGGCTGTGGCTGCCGTCGCCGCCGGTGCCGCAGACG
>JAQGKX010000146.1 GCA_028289885.1 Sphingomonadales bacterium | reverse complement strand
GCCGTTTGGGGCTGGTGGTCAGTCGCCGCTCGCTCCGGCCGAATAAGGAAGTATCGATGGTTCGTCCGATAGGCATTCTCGCAGGTCTCGGTATCGTCACCGCGGTACTCTGGTCACTTCTCTGGGGCGCGGTCTCCTATATCCAGTCGCCGCCGGTGATGAGCGCCGAACATTATGTTCAGCATCATTTCCAGCCGAAGAAGGAGATTTCATTTTCCTTCGACGGTCCCTTCGGTACTTATAACAACCAGCAGCTTCAGCGCGGCTTCCAGGTCTACAAAGAAGTCTGCTCGGCTTGCCATTCGATGAAGCTGGTGGCGTTCCGCGATCTTGAACAGATCGGCTTCTCGAAACCCGAAGTGAAGGCGATTGCAAAGGGCTGGGCGATCGAAACGCCGACGCTTAATCCAGACACCGGTGAGCCATCGACGCGCAAGGGGCTTGCCTCGGATCACTTCCCGTCGCCATTCGCGAACGACATCGCTGCCCGTGCCGCTAACAACAATGCGATCCCACCTGATCAGTCATTGCTGGCCAAGGCGCGCGACGAAGGTCCGCATTATATTTATCGTCTGCTGACCGGCTACAGTGCCCAGCCTGCCGAGTTGTTGAAGAAATATCCTGACGTGAAGACCCCTCCGGGCCTGCACTATAACGCGTATTTCCCCAACCTTAACCTTGCCATGGCACCGCCGCTGACCGCCGATGGTCAGGTCAGTTACTCTGACGGCACCAAGGCATCGGTTCCCCAGATGGCCGAGGACGTCAGCGCGTTCCTGATGTGGGCAGCCGAGCCGAAGCTCGCCAGTCGTCACCGTGTCGGTTGGGCTGCCTTCGTCTTCCTGCTGTTCTTCACCGGCCTGACGTACATGGCGTACAAGTCGATCTGGGCCGACAAGAAGAACAAGGTCGCGACCGACGCAAGCTGAACTGCGATCGATGGGGGATTTCATGATCGACCTGGAATCTCCCATCGACCTCAAATCGCTCGTTCGCACGATTGCCGACTTTCCAAAGCCGGGAATCGACTTTCGCGACATATCGACCCTGATCGCCGATGGTCGAGGGTTCGCCGCCGCCATCACAGCGATGGTCGAGCTGGCCCGTCCACTCAACGTGGACCGTATCATCGCTATCGACGCTCGGGGATTCCTGTTCGGGGCACCTGTCGCGGTTGCCCTCGGGGCAGGCGTCATCCCTGCGCGCAAGAAGGGCAAGCTGCCAGGCGCTACGCTTGGCGTGGATTATGCGCTGGAATATGGCACCGACCGGCTGGAACTGCATGTCGGCGCAGTTTTGCCGGGACACAGGGCACTCATCATCGACGACCTGATCGCCACGGGCGGCACCGCCATGGCCTGTGTGTCGTTGCTGCGCGAGGCCGGGGCCGAGGTTGCGGGGGCGATTTTTGCCATCGATCTGCCTGATCTGGGCGGGGCGGAGCGATTGCGCGCTGCAGGGGTTGATGTGAACAGCCTGATGGCGTTCAGGGGAGATTAGGCCAATTCAAGCCGTTGCCCAACCCTCCGCCTTCCCGAGCGAAGTCGCGGCTCTTTGTAGGCAACATTCTCGGCTCCGCTTGAACGAGTCCCTCGTCTACGCTCGGGAAGGCGTTTCGGCGCTTGAAATCATCCCTCAGGCATCAACTCCTTGCCCGGATGACACCGGATCAACCCGATCGAGATCACTGTCATTACCGCGACGTCATCTTGATTGAACACGGTGGCTTTCGACCGGAACGACCCCATGTCAGGCTTGCTCCGTGACGGCGCCTTGTCGATGATCTCGGTCTCGACCCGCAACACGTCCCCGGGATAAACCGGCTTCAACCAGCGCAGTTCATCCAAACCCGGCGACCCGAGCCCAGCCTGCTGGATATCGGAAAAGTTTGCGACGAGCATCGACATCATCATCGCAGCGGTGTGCCAGCCGCTTGCCGACAGCCGCCCGAAATAGGTCGCGGCGGCGGCCTCGTCAGACAAGTGAAATGGCTGCGGATCGAACTTGGTGGCGAACTCGATCACCTCTTCGCGGGTCACCGCGTAACGGCCAAAGGCAGACTTGCTGCCGGGTTTGACATCCTCGAAATAGATCACGCGTTTTCCCTTCAGACGTTGAACCGGAACAACATGATGTCACCGTCAAGCACAAGATAATCCTTGCCCTCCGACCGCCACTTGCCCGCGTCCTTCGCGCCGGCTTCACCGCCAAATGCGACATAGTCTTCATAGGCCATGGTTTCGGCGCGAATGAAGCCCTTTTCGAAATCGGTGTGGATCACGCCCGCCGCATTTGGGGCCGAAGCTCCCTTATGCACGGTCCACGCGCGGGCCTCTTTCGGACCAACCGTGAAGAAAGTAATGAGGTTCAGCAATTCATACCCAGCACGGATCACCCGTGTCAGGCCAGTTTCGGTCAGTCCCAGATCGCTCAGGAACTCCGCGCGATCAGCAGGCTCCATCGTCGAAATATCGGCCTCGATCGCAGCAGAAATCACGACGGCCTGCGCGCCCTGGGCCTTGGCTTTCTCGAATACCCGCGCCGACAGCGCGTTACCATCTGCTGCGGAGCCTTCGTCCACGTTGCAGACGTAGAGGACAGGCTTGGCAGTAATGAGTTGCGCCTGATCGAACAGCCGTTGTTCGTCTTCGTCCGCCGCAACCGTCAACCGCGCAGGCTGCCCCGCACGCAACAGTTCCAGCGCGCGGCCGAGAACCGCAGCAGCAGCCTTGGCCTCCTTGTCACCCTGCATTCCTTTTTTCACCAAGTTCGGCACGCGCTTTTCAAGGCTGTCGAGATCGCTCAGCATCAATTCGGTTTCGACCGTTTCGGCATCGGCAATCGGATCGACCTTATTCTCGACATGGGTAACGTCGCCGCCCTCGAAACAGCGCAGGACGTGGACGATTGCGTCCACCTCTCGGATGTTCCCGAGGAACTGGTTGCCGAGACCTTCGCCAGTCGACGCGCCACGGACCAGTCCAGCTATGTCGACGAACGCCAGCTGTGTCTCGACGATCTTGGCCGACCCGCCGATCTCCGCAATCTTGTACAACCGAAGATCGGGCACCGCGACCTGACCGACGTTCGGCTCGATCGTGCAGAACGGATAGTTCGCCGCCTGCGCCGCCGCCGTCTCCGTCAGCGCGTTAAAAAGAGTGGACTTGCCGACGTTGGGCAGCCCGACGATCCCGCATTTGAAACCCATGTCAGTCCTTTAGTTGGCGAGCCTTAAGGCCACATCATTCATAAATCGCACGTCATCGCCCTTCGCCAGCCATTCCGCTTCGGAAGCGATCGCCCCCAGCAACTCGGCCAGCGGGTCGAGTTCTGCCTTCGCATAATTGCCCAGCACATAGCCTGTCACGCGGTCCTTGTGACCCGGATGGCCGATGCCGATCCGCACGCGGCGGAATTCGTTGCCGATGTGGGCGTCGGTCGATCGCAGGCCATTGTGACCCGCGGTGCCGCCGCCGGTCTTCACCTTGATCTTGAACGGCGCAAGGTCGAGCTCGTCGTGGAAGATCGTCACGTCGCCGACCGC
>JAQGKX010000055.1 GCA_028289885.1 Sphingomonadales bacterium | reverse complement strand
CATGATCTCGCAAATGTCCTCGAAATGGTCGTAGAGGAAGCTCTCCTTGTGGTGGAACAGGCACCATTTCGCCATGATCGAACCGCCGCGGGAGACGATGCCGGTGACGCGCTTTGCCGCCATCGGGACATAGGCCAGCCGCACGCCCGCGTGGATCGTGAAGTAATCGACGCCCTGTTCGGCCTGTTCGATCAACGAGTCGCGGAATATTTCCCAGGTCAGGTCTTCGGCGACGCCACCGACCTTCTCCAGCGCCTGATAGATGGGCACGGTGCCGATCGGGACGGGTGAATTGCGGATGATCCATTCGCGCGTGTCGTGGATGTTGCGGCCCGTCGACAGGTCCATGACGGTGTCCGCGCCCCAGCGGATCGACCAGACCAGCTTGTCGACTTCGGTGGCGACGTCGGATGCGACCGCACTGTTGCCGATGTTGGCGTTGATCTTGACGAGGAAGTTGCGCCCGATCGCCATTGGTTCGGATTCGGGGTGGTTGATGTTGTTGGGGATGATCGCGCGGCCACGGGCGACTTCGCTGCGGACGAACTCGGCGGTGACGTAGTCGGGGATTTCGGCGCCGAAATCCTCGCCATCGCGGGGCGCGGCCTCGGCGAGTTGCGCGCGGCCGAGGTTTTCACGAACGGCGACATATTCCATCTCGGGCGTGATGATGCCTTGGCGGGCATAGTGCATCTGGCTGACGTTCTGCCCGGCCTTGGCGCGCAGCGGGCGCTTCACGACGTTGGGGAATTGCGCAACGCCGCCGCTGCGGTCGGGGCCGAGCTGGCCGTTATCCTCGGGGCGAAGTTCGCGGGCGTCGTAGTCCTCGACATCGCCTCGCGCCATGATCCAGTCACGGCGATGCTGCTGCAACCCCCGGTTGATGTCGATACGCTCGTCGGGGTCGGTGTAGGGGCCGCTGGTATCGTAAACCCGCAACGGCGGTTCGCCACAGCCGGGTTCCAGATGGATCTCGCGCATCTTGACCCCCAATGGGCCGACGCTGATCTTCTTGCTCCCGCGGATAGGTCCGCTTGTAACCTTGGGTTCTGCGGGTGTTTCGTAATCGGCCATTTCAATGCTCCTCCTCGGGCGGAGAAAGAGCGCGGTATCGACGTGCCGCTCCCTCCCTACGCCAGTGCAAACTGGATCAGGTTCAGCGGGTCGCGCGGATTTGCACCGCACCTCTCAGCCTTCGCGGCTCCCCGGGGAATGGCGGAAGTCTAAAGCGGCAAACTCAGAATGTATAGGCTAGTCCCGCGGCATAGATCATCTGCGTGCGATCCTGCGTAACTGGCGAACGTCCGAAATCGCCGAGCAGGCGCTCGTAACTGGCAACGCCGAACAGCGAGAGGCCTTTCCGCAAGTCACCCGCCAGCGACACGTTGACGAGCCCGGTGGCCGAAATGTCCTTGAAGCCATCACCCGGCGAATAGGGACGCAGTCCGCTCGCGATCGACTGCGCTGGCGTCACGCCGAAATAGGTGCGCGCGTACTTGCCGCCGACATAATCCGCCGATGCATTGACGCCGACGAAGATCTGCTTGCTGAGCGGGGTACCATAGGAAATCGATGGCGTGACGATCACGCTGTCGTGCGTGCCGGTGACGTCGTAGACCGCCGAAACGGTTGCCGAAAGCACGTCATAGTCCGACGTGATGACGCCGGTCTGTGTAAAGCCGACTTGCCCGCCGACCTCGACCGCCATGTCGATGTCGCCCAGCGCGCGAATCTGGGCGTCGCGCGTGCGCTTGCCGCTGTTGCGGTTGAGCGTCAGATGCGCGACCGGGCCGAGCACGAACTTACCACCGGTAGCATTGCGATAGGGGATGATGTCGGTCGACAGCGTGGTACCTGCGATGGTGAAGCCATAACCGTCGATCGTTCCGTGCGCCGCGGCGGCAGGGATGATCGTGTTGTCGGACGAACCTTCATAACGCGGTACAGAGGCCGCGCCGACGCCGATAATGATCGAATCGACAAACGGGCCGGTGTTGGTCCTCGCATTCGAAACGGCGTCCTGGGCCAGAGCAGGCGTTGCGATCGCAGCCGCAGCCAGAAGAAGAAAAGCGTAGCGCATCCAAAGAATTCCCTGTGCATCATCGTGGTATTTACGGCTTCGTAACGGCCCGCTCGCCGTTTTGTTTCCCAGCCGTGGCCTAAAGGATATATTTGACGCGCACCGTTTCTGCGGTCGTGCCGCTGGGGACATCGAACCGCGCGGCTGCGAATTTGGGGGCTCCGAAACGGATGACCGGATTGCGCGAGAACCCGAATCCCTCTTTTGGAATGCCGAAAAGCGTGTCGAGCCTGTTGTTGCCATTTTCGTCATGGATCAGCGCAATGGCATATCCGCCCGTTGGCAGGTCGGTGAACCGCATCGCGCCCGCCTGCGCCGTCGGGACCGTCAGCCGTCGTGCCTGCGGGTCATTATGGCAGTCCGGGAAATGATCGGGCTGCATTGTCAGGCAGACGAGCACCTGCCCCTTTGCCGAACGTAATCCTTCGACACCCGCCTCAATCGACCCCGGAGCGGTTGCGCCGATCAGCGACGCCCACAGGAGCACGGGCGTTATCAAAGCTGCCAAGCCCCTTGTCGGTGCCGCAGAGACGATCCCAAAATCGGAAATAAAGGCCATAATTACACCTGTATTCGGCGTGGTGACGTTGATGATGGCTCGCTGTTATCAGCCAAGACCCTGATGGCCCGTGAACAAGGCCCTGAGGAAACGCATCCCATCCCATGTGATTGGTGACACCCATAACGGTCATCACCGTCAGCACAATCGCCAGTGCGACAGGGTGGATCGGAATCAGGTAGACCAGTGACGGAATGGCCACAGCGCCGGTTAAAGCCTCCCATGGATGAAAGCTCATCGCGGCCCATGCGGTCGGCGGGCGGCTGGCGTGATGCACGGCATGCGCAGTTTTGAACGGGCCGGGCCGGTGCAGCCACCGGTGCGTCCAGTAAAACCACGTATCGTGCGCGAACAGGTACAGGAATATCGACAGCGGCAGATACCAGAGAGGATAAGCATCGAGGTCGGTATAAATTTTGGTCCAGCCGCGGTTCTGCCATCCCCAGGCAACCACGCCCGCGGGAATGCCATAAATCGCGGCGGAGGCGAGGCTCCAGATGATTTCGCGCCTTATCTGGGGAGCAAGGCCATCGTAGAGACCCGGTCGCACCCGCTTGGTGAGACAAGCAAACACACCGCTGGCCAACAGGTAGCGGACGCCGACGATGAGCGTCATCGCGATGGCCGAGAGAAAAACCGCAAGCATCGCGTTGGTTTAGCAGTGGACGGTGAGGGCGGCGAGGGGTTTACGCTCTTTTTTGAGGAGTGCCGCGCTATGCAGGCGCGACGTCGAGTTCCTTTTTGAGCGGTCTTCCGACAAGTCGCTCATATTCGGTTTCTGCCAGACCGTAGCTTCCGCCCGCGAGCCTCTGGAGACCTGCGCGATCCTCGACTACGATAATGCCCCTGCGATTGGCGATCAGTCGGTTCGTGACGAGCTGCTCGACTGCCACGGTTACGCCTGGTCGCCGCACCCCAAGCATCATCGAGATGAACTCATGGGTTAGAGGCACTTCATTGCCGTCAATCCTGTCGCTGCACATCAGCAGCCAGCGCGCGAGCCGCTGTTCGATGGTTTGGCCGGCAGCGGTGATCGAGCTCGACAACTGGATCATCATCGCCTGTACGTAACGCAAGAGGTGCCGTCGCAACGTCGGGCTTTGCTCGAACGCGTCGTTCAATATCTGGGTTGGCAGGCGTAGGCCCGACACGCCGGCGGACTGCACATAAGCCTCGTGCGGGCTATGGTCGGTGCCGAGTACGGTCGCGGTTTCGGACATGCCTTCGCGCCCGAACAGGCCAACTTCGCATGATTTGCCATCCAGCGTGACCGCGACGATCGATACGATTCCGTCCTCGGGAAAGTAAACATAATCGATGGCCCGCCCCGCAGCGTGAAGTTGCAATTTTACCGGCAGGGGAATGCGCTTGAAATGGGGTTCGAGGATTGCATAGTCGTCGCCGCTCATTGCCTGAAGCAGGATATTTCGCGTCGAATTCTGCGGCACGGACATTTGCCGGATTCCTTTCCGTATCGAGCAGGCCGTCCGCCTTGTTCGATCGCGCTGATGGATGGGTTGGCAACCGCGATGAGGCGACATTAGCATAGATCCGGTGCGATACCGAACAATAACGGGAATTTACGCGCTTTTAACCATGCCGGCGCGATAGGATGGCTCATGGTCGCCCGTTATCCAACCACGCGCGGCGTGCCTGCCGGACGGGCCTTGCTGCCGCTGGGACTCTTGCTACTGACGGCCGTCCTGCTCACGCTGGTCAATCCGATTGGATATCATGGCGGCGGCGCGGACGATTGGTATTATCTGCAGGCCGCGCGCTGCCTTGTCGAAACACAGGGTCTGTGCCTGCCCCACACGCACTGGGCGGCGCGTTTTCCGCTGATCCTCCCGATGGCCGCTGCGATCGGCACGATCGGTTAAACAAGGCTGGCCCTAACTCTCGTTTCGCTGTCGTCCGGCCTGTTGTCGCTAGCGCTGCCCTTCCCGTTTCCTCGGGTCAAAACACCCGCTAGAGCTTCCGCCATGGCCAAGGAGACTCAGTTCGATATCCTGATTCTTGGCGGCGGCCTCTCGGGTGGACTGATCGCACTGGCGCTGGCCAAATTGCGGCCCGAACTGACGGTCGGCATCATAGAAGCTTCCGAGGCCCTTGGCGGGAACCACATCTGGTCATTCTTCGACAGCGACGTCGCCGATGAGGATCGCTGGCTCGTCGAACCGCTGATCGGGCATCGCTGGCCCGGATATGATGTCCATTTCCCCGCATTTTCGCGCCGGTTCGACGCTGGCTATAATTCGATCGAGTCCGAACGGCTCGACCTATTGGTAAAGGCCGCGATTGGAACCGGGATCATCCGCGGCTCGGTCGTCGGGGCACGTCACGACGGCGCGACGCTCGCCGACGGGCGGATCATATCGGCGGGCGCGGTCATCGATGCGCGCGGCGTCGGCGACCTTGCGACGCTTGAGTGCGGCTGGCAGAAATTCATGGGACGCCTGCTGACGATAAAGGGCGGTCACGGCCTGACCCGCCCCGTCGTCATGGATGCCACTGTCGAGCAGGCAGAGGGCTATCGTTTCATTTATCTTCTGCCCTTCGATAATGACCGGATTTTCATCGAGGATACTTATTACAGCGATACACCAACGCTCGATGTGGACGCGCTGGGGCAGAGGATCGACGACTATGCAGCAGTGCGCGGCTGGCGCGTCGCCGCGACCGAGCGTCAGGAAACCGGCGTTCTGCCCGTCGTGATGAATGGCGACTTCGAACGATATTGGAACTCGACGGGTACGGGCTTTGCCAAGGCAGGCGTGCGCGCCGGACTGTTCCACCCGCTCACCAGTTACTCGCTGCCCGATGCCGTCGCCTTCGCCACCCATGTCGCGCGGGCTTGGCACGTGGACGGACCCGGCCTTGCCACTGCCGCACAGGATTATGCGCGCGCGCACTGGCGTTCCGGCGGCTATTACCGGCTATTGACAACGATGTTGTTCCGCGCCGCCGACCCACCGCAACGATACCGCGTGCTCCAGCGTTTCTATGGACTGCGCCCTGCATTAATAGGACGCTTTTACGCAGGACACTCCACTATCTTGGATAAGATTCGCATTTTGGCGGGACGACCGCCGGTCCCTATCGGTCGGGCTATGAAGGCTCTGATCGCGGGAAAAAAATCGTGAAGCGCGCTGCAGTCATCGGCGCAGGCTTCGGCGGGCTTGCGCTCGCCATTCGCCTGCAATCGGCGGGAATCCAGACGACCATCGTCGAAGCGCGCGATAAACCGGGCGGGCGTGGCTATTATTGGGAAAAGGACGGCTTCACCTTCGACGCCGGGCCGACGGTCATCACCGATCCCGATTGCCTGGAACAATTATGGGCCTTGTCGGGGCGCAAGCTGTCCGACGATGTCGAGCTGGTGCCAGTAACGCCGTTTTATCGGCTGAACTGGCCCGACGGCACGAACTTCGATTATTCGAACGACGAGGTTTCGCTGAACGAAGAGATCGCCAAGCTGAACCCCGAGGATGTCGCGGACTATGCGCGTTTCCTCGAATATTCGGCGGGCGTATTTCATGAGGGGTATGAAAAACTCGGCACCGTAGCCTTCCTCGACTTCGCCTCGATGATAAAGGCCGCGCCCGCGCTCGCCAAATATCAGGCATGGCGCAGCGTTTATTCGATGGTCTCCAGCTTCGTCCAGAACGAGAAACTGCGGGAAGCCTTGTCGTTCCACACGTTGTTAGTGGGCGGCAACCCGATGACGACCAGCGCCATTTATGCGCTGATCCACAAGCTCGAAAAGGACGGCGGCGTCTGGTTTGCCAAGGGCGGCACCAACCGCCTGATCGCGGGCATGGTGACGCAATTCGAACGGATCGGCGGGGTCGTGCGGCTGGGCGATGCGGTTACACAGATCGACACGATGGGCGACCGCGTGACCGGTGTCACGACGGCCAGCGGCTGGCATGGCGACTTCGATGCGGTCGCGAGCAACGGCGATATAGTCCATACCTATCGCGACCTGCTGAAACAATCGGCACGCGGGCGGCGTGCCGGGCGGTCACTGGCGCGCAAGAAGTTCTCGCCGTCGCTGTTCGTCGTGCATTTCGGCATCAAAGGCGCGTGGCCGGGCATCCCGCACCACATGATCCTGTTCGGCCCGCGCTATAAGGGGCTGCTCGACGACATTTATAAAAACGGCGTGCTGTCACAGGATTTCTCGTTGTACCTGCACCATCCGACGGTCACCGACCCGTCGATGGCACCCGAGGGGTGTTCGACCTTCTATGCTTTGTGCCCCGTCCCCCACACCGGCAAGTTTCCCGCCGATTGGGACAATGATGTCGGCGAAGTCCTGAAAGAACGCATCCTCGACGAGATCGAAAAACGTTTGATTCCGGACATTCGTTCGCGGATCATGACTGAGTTCTTCTATTCGCCCGCCGATTTCGGTCGCGACCTCAACGCGCATCTCGGCAGCGCCTTCTCACTGGAACCACTGCTGACCCAGAGCGCATGGTTCCGCGTCCACAATCGCGACGATGTCATTTCGAACATGTATTTCGTGGGTGCGGGCACGCATCCGGGCGCGGGCATCCCCGGCGTCGTCGGTAGTGCCAAGGCAACCGCTGCGCTGATGTTGAGCGACCTCCGATGAAGCGGGTTGCCGTCTATTGCGGTTCGGCCACGCCCGCCGATCCCGTCTACATCGAGGTTGCTCGTGAAGTGGGCCGGGGTTTGGCAGAACGCGGCATCGGCGTGGTTTACGGCGGCGGACGGTTGGGCCTGATGGGTGCGGTCGCCGACTCTGCGCTGGCAGCGGGCGGCGAAGTCATCGGCGTCATCCCGCGGGCGCTGGTCGATGCCGAGGTCGCCCATCGCGGGTGTACCGAACTCCACGTCGTCGAGAATATGCATGAACGAAAGGCGTTGTTCACCGGCCTGTCAGACGGTTTCATAACCCTCCCCGGTGGTGTCGGGACGATGGACGAACTTTGGGAAGCAGTGAGCTGGGCACAACTCGGCTATCACGAAAAGCCTGTTGGACTGTTGAACGTCGCTGGCTTCTATGATGGCCTGATCGCGTTCAATGCCCATATGATTGCGACCGGTTTTATCCGTCCGCAACACAGCGGTATATTGATAGTAGATGATGCGCTCGAAAATTTGCTCGCCCGTATGTCTGCCTACCAGCCGCACGATACGATCTTTCGAATGATGGCAGCTCAATTATGAATCGCGCCGCGCTCGTCGAAACAGCGCGGATATCCATCGCCCGCGGATCGCAGTCCTTCGCGATGGCTAGCAAGTTGTTCGACAAGCCTACCCGGGAACGCGCCTGGCTGCTATATTCCTGGTGCCGCAAGTGCGACGACATCGCGGACGGGCAAGACCACGGCGGCGCGCGCGAAATCGTCACCGATCCCGAAGCACGCATCGCAAGAATACGTGAACTCACCGATCTTGCCGTCGCTGAGAAGCCGACCGGCGACCCCGCCTTCGACGCCATTGGACAGGTGGCCCGCGAAACCGATATGCCGCGCCGCTTCATCGATGACCTGATCACCGGCTTTGCAATGGACTCCGCCGACTGGTCTCCGCGCACCGAAAACGACCTGCTGACCTATTGCTACCACGTCGCCGGAGTTGTCGGCTGCATGATGGCGGTCGTCATGGGCGTCTCTTCGCAAGACGAGGATACGCTTGACCGCGCCTGCGACCTCGGCCTTGCGTTCCAGCTTGCCAACATCGCGCGCGACATATCGGAGGATGACGCGGTCGGGCGCTGCTATTTGCCGATGGACTGGCTGGTCGAGGCCGATATCCCCCCGGGCGAACATATGCGCCCCCATTATCGCGGGCGGCTGGCCGACATGGCGTGGTGGCTGGCGAACATGGTTGGCGATTACGAGGCATCGGCGCGGGTCGGGGCGGCAAGCTTGCCGTTCAGGTCGCGCTGGGCAGTGCTGGCCGCGGCGGGGATCTATGGCGACATCGCGCGCAAGGTCGATGCGCTGGATCAGGCCGCCTGGGACAGCCGCGTCGTCATATCGAAGGGCAAAAAACTGGGTTGGGTCATAAAAGCAATGGGGCAGGCTTTTGAGCCTGCCCCAAGCTTCGGCCGCGGTGGGCTCTGGACCCGACCACGCCTCTCCCAAAGCTGATTAGAACTTGCCGCGCACCGTTACACCGTAAGTGCGCGGTTCGGCAAGATAGGACGAGAATGTCTGGTTCGCGACACCGCCGAACGCCTGTACCTGTGCCACTGACCCGGCACCCTGGAATGGCGTGTTGAACGCGACCTGCTGATAGTTTTTGTTCAACACATTCTGACCCCAGACTTCAACGGCCCACCGCTCATCGGGACCACGGATGCCGATCCGCGCATTGACGGTGGTGAAGCCCTCCTGGCGCTTTTCGGGAAAGAGATCCGAACCCGTGTTATAGTTGCTGCTGGTCCGCTGGTCGACATAGACGAGGCCACTGAGGCCGCTGGAACCAAGGCGCGGCGTCCAGGCAATGCTCGACGTGATCACGTTTTCCGGGGCATTCGAAAGCTGGTTGCCGGGAAGCAGGAACAACGCCGGGTCGAGCGGCGTACCGGTATCGCGACCAACCAGATTGTTGCGGAAATGGGTGTGGGCATAGGTATAACCCATCGTGACCGCCAAGTTGCTCGCAGGATACATCGATGCCTCAACCTCGACGCCCTGGGCGCGGACGCCGGGCTTGATATTGCCCGGTGCACAGGTTCCCGTCGCGCCCGAATTGTCACGATCCGCGCCGCCCAGGTCGGTCGAGCAGGCATCGACGTTCTGGACGATGAAGACCGATCCGTTGAACGTGTTCAGCTGGAAGTTTTTGAAATCCTGGCGGAAGGCGGCGACGTTCAGGTTGAAACGTCGACCGTTATATTTGAAGCCGATTTCATAGGCATCGACTTTCTCCGCATCGAACTGGAGGTTCGACGATCCAAAGCCAGCGCCCCTGATACCCGACTGGCGAGGATCGGTGGGTGCGAAAACCGGATTGCCCAGTGCCGAGCGATCAAGGTTGAACCCGCCCGCCTTATACCCTTTCGAATAGCTCGCGTAGGTAAGCAATTTTGGCGTCGGTTTCCATGAAATCACGCCGGTGCCGGTGAACTGATGCTCCTTGCGCTGGTCGTTCAGGCTGAGGGCATTGAGCCCGGAGGTCGAGTTGCCCTGGCAGGTCAGGTTCACGATACCCTGTGCCAGTGGCTGCAGCGCGGCGGGCAGCGGCGTCGCGCCGCCAGGCAGGAAGTTGGAAAAGACTGCCTGCTGCGTCGGGCATATTGTATTGTTATTGTTGAAGTTCGCGCGGAACGTCTTGTCCTCGTCGGTGTAACGCACGCCAATGGTGACGCTCAACGTGTCGGTGACGTGGAAGATGTTATGGGTGAAGATGGCGAAGTTGCGGCTGCGCTGGAAATAATCCGAAGGATTGTCGCCGACGTTGTTTACCGTGCTGAGCCGGTTCAGGCCATTGAAGATCAGCGGTGCAGCGGCACCCAATGCGCCGGTTAACGCGGCGATGCCGGTTGGGCTGAGACATCCCGGAGCAGCCGGGTTGCGCAGGACCGCCGCCGGGTTGACGCTGGCGACAACGCGGCAAGCTGCGAACGCGCCATATTGGGAACCGAACTGGAGATTGTCGCGCACCTGCAACTTCTCGTTCGAGAAATAGCCACCGACCAGCCAGTCGAGCTTGTCGTTAAACAGCGATCCCTGAAGGCGAAGCTCCTGCGAAAACGTCTTGAACTGACGAAAGGAATTTCCGTCGTTGGGGCGGTACAAAAGATCGACATTGGAATAGTCGTAATCACCCGGCGTTTCTGATTTATACTCACGGTAGGCGGTGATCGACGTCAGTGCGACGTCGCCGAAATTCCAGTTCAGCTCGCCCGAAATGCCGCCATCGGTCGTCTTGCCCGTGTAATCGCGTCCGGGCGTCGTCGCCACGCGCCTGTTATAGGGATCGCCGGCGGCGGGGAAAATTCCGCCGAGGCTTTGCAGGATATTGACGATACGGTTCGGGCCTGTGGCGTAATTATGATTGGGATTGGTGCCCGCAGGCTCGCCGGTCGGATTGGTAGCGGACTGCTGGTCTGGATTGAACGTCTCGGCGGTGGAAATATACGTACCCGCGCAGCAGGCTTCCTTGCGATGGGTATAGTCGCCGATCAACCGGAACGAGATGTCCGACGTGGGTTGGAACAGCAACTGGCCGCGGACGAAGTAGCGGTCGCGATTGTTGATGCGGTTCAGCGTGTTGCCAGCGGCATCGACATTGCGGAAAAAACCATCGCGCTTCGAATAAACGCCGTCGATCCGCGCGGCCAGCTTGTCGGTGATGGGTCCCGTGACGCCGCCCGACAGCCTGTAATAGTCATAATTGCCATAGGTCGCTTCACCGGTGCCGCCAAAGGTGAATTCGGGCTTTTTGGTGATGATGTTCAACAGGCCAGCGGAAGCGTTGCGGCCGAACAACGTGCCCTGCGGACCGCGCAGGACTTCGATGCGTTCGAGCTCGCCGAGATCGTTCAGGCCCGCGCCGGTGCGGCTGCGGTATACCCCATCGATGAACGTCGCGACCGAGCTTTCCAGGCCGGGATTGTCGCCGACGGTGCCAACGCCGCGAATACGAGCCGACCCGTTGGCCTCGCTCCCGGTCGAGGAAACAAGAAGCGACGGGGCAAGCTGGTTGAGTTGGCGAATATCGTTCGCGCCTGAATTCTGCAGCGATTCCGCTGTTACGGCAGAGACGGCGAGCGGTATGTTGGCCAGCGATTCCGAACGTCGCGTTGCTGTGACGATGATGTCGCCGGTGCTGTTACCTGTATCAGCGGCGTCTCCCGCCTGTGGTGTCGCGGGTGCAGAAGATGTCTGAGCATCTTGCGCGAAGGCGGGCACGGCAATGGCGCAAAGGGCCACCGAAACCATATAATGGAATTTTGGCATCTTTTTCTCCTCGTTCCGGACGCTTTGGCCCGTTGGAATTGAAGTTAGCCGGTTATCGGGAACACGCCAGTAATGAGACCGCAATGGCCCGTTTTACCAATATGTTGCGGTAATTCTGCAACAGTGTTGCGCAAGGTTACGTTACGGAAATCGGTGGCCCCGAACATTTTGATCCGGGGCCATGATTTTATTTTGGCGCGACGACCATCAGCATCTGGCGCCCTTCGAAGCGCGGATGCTGTTCTATCTTGGCAATTTCGATGATGTCCCCCTGCACGCGCTGAAGCAGCGCCATGCCGAGCTGACCGTGCGAAAGCTCGCGTCCGCGGAAGCGCAGGGTGACCTTCACCTTGTCGCCGTCACCTATGAATTCGAAGATCTTCTTCATCTTCGTATCATAATCATGATCGTCAATGTTCGGACGCATCTTGATTTCTTTGATCTCTTGCGTGTGCTGCGTCTTACGCGCGAGGTTCGCTTTTTTCTGCGCCTCGTACTTGAACTTGCCAACGTCGAGATATTTCGCGACCGGTGGATCGGCGTTCGGGGACACTTCAACCAAGTCGAGCCCGATTTCACGCGCAGCTTCCATCGCTTCGCGAGTCAGCATCACACCCAAATTCTCACCGTTCTCATCGATCACCCGCACCTTCTGCGACTGGATGAATTCGTTAAAACGGGGGCCGTTGTTCGGCATAGGCGCCTGCCCCATGGGGCGGCGAGTCATTGGGGGTGGTATAACGCGGACTCCAGTGGTTTCAGTTATATTCAGGCAATCTTACGCGATTACAGGCATTTTGGCAAAGCCTGAGAGAGCGAATCCACTTTTCTGTGGCGCGATTGCATCATCGCATATCGGGAGCGCGGGCGTCGGATGCAAGCATGGTGACGGCATCCTCCAATGACATGATGCGCTGGCCGTCCGAACCGAGCGTGCGGATCGCCACTGTTCGTTCGTCAGCTTCGCGTTTTCCGACCACGAGAAGATGCGGAACCTTGGCCAGCGAATGTTCGCGGACCTTGTAGTTTATTTTTTCGTTCCGCAGATCGATGTCGGTGCGAATGCCCGCCGCCGTCAGCGCCGCGACGACCGCTCGCGCATAGTCGTCGGTTTCGGAAACGATCGTCGCGACGACCGCCTGCACCGGTGCCAGCCATAGCGGGAAACGGCCTGCATGGTGTTCGATCAATATGCCGATGAAGCGTTCGAACGTCCCCAGAATGGCGCGGTGGAGCATGACGGGGCGATGCTTCGCGCCATCCTCGCCGACATAGGATGCGTCGAGGCGTTCGGGCAGGACATAATCCAACTGGATCGTGCCGCACTGCCAAGTCCGACCGATGGCGTCGGTCAGGTGGAATTCGAGCTTGGGAGAATAAAACGCGCCCTCGCCGGGCAGTTCTTCCCAGCCATGTTCGTCGCCCATCCGGCCAGCCTGGCGAACGGCATCGCGAAGATTGTTCTCGGCGCGGTCCCACATTTCGTCCGAACCGAAGCGCTTTTCCGGACGCAGTGCCAGCTTGATCGCGTATTGCGCGAAGCCGAGGTCTTTATAGACAATGTCCAATAAGTCGCAAAAAAGGCGCACTTCTTCGACGATTTGGTCCTCGCGGCAGAAGATATGCGCGTCGTCCTGCGTGAACTGGCGAACCCGCATGATGCCGTGCAGCGCGCCATGCGGTTCGTTGCGATGGCAGCAGCCGAATTCGGCCAAACGCATTGGCAGGTCGCGGTAGGATTTGATGCCCTGACGGAAAATCAGGACGTGCGCCGGACAGTTCATCGGCTTCAGCGCCATGAGGTCGCCTTCCCCGGTCAGGACCGGGCCTTCATCCTCGATGTTCGGAACCTCGTCGGGCACCACGAACATATTCTCGCGATACTTGCCCCAATGGCCCGACGCTTCCCACTGACGGGCGTCCATCAACTGCGGCGTCTTCACCTCGTTGTAACCAGCGGCATCGAGGCGGCGGCGCATGTACGCCTCCAGCTGCCGCCAGAGGATGTAGCCCTTGGGGTGCCAGAAGACCGAACCCTGCGCCTCGGACTGGAGATGGAACAGGTCCATTTCCTGCGCGATGCGGCGATGGTCACGCTTCGCAGCCTCTTCCAGCCGGACGAGATGCGCGTCGAGCTGCTTCTTGTTCAGCCAGCCGGTGCCATAGATGCGGCTGAGCATCGCGTTATTCTGATCGCCGCGCCAATAGGCACCCGACACCCGCGTCAGCTTGAACGCCTGCGGGTCGAGCTTGCCGGTCGACGCGAGATGCGGCCCGCGGCACATATCCATCCAGTTGCCCGAACGATAAACTGTCAGTTCTTCACCGGTCGGGAGCGTTGCCGCCCATTCGGCCTTGAAGCTTTCCCCCTCGGCCTGCCATTTGGCGATCAGGGCGTCACGATCCCAGACCTCACGGACGAGCTTTTCGTCCCGTCCGATGATGGCGCGCATTTCAGCTTCGATTGCGGGCAGGTCTTCCTCGGTAAATTGATCGCCGACGGGGGCGAAGTCATAGTAAAAGCCATCGTCGGTCGATGGCCCGAACGTGATCTGCGTACCCGGAAACAGGTTCTGCACCGCTTCGGCAAGGACGTGCGCGAAATCGTGGCGCGCGAGTTCCAGGGCATCGGCTTCGTCGCGCGAGGTGATCAGCGCCAGCGTCGCGTCGCCCTCGAACGGCCGCATGATGTCGCGGACCTCGCCGTTGACGCGCCCGGCAATCGCAGCCTTGGCAAGGCCGGGTCCAATGGCGGCGGCAATATCGGCAGGGGTTGTGCCACGCGGCACTTCGCGCACGGAACCGTCGGGAAGGCTGATCTTGAGAAGTTCGGACATACCAGCGCCTATGCCGGGCGCAGCGCCCCGGGGCAAGCCACGCGGATGGCGGTAAACCGCTGGCGGAGACGGCGAGATTCGAACTCGCGGTGGCGATTACTCGCCACGACGGTTTAGCAAACCGTTGGTTTCAGCCACTCACCCACGTCTCCGGCTGGTAGCGAACTGCGCCTATAGCCGGGACGTC
>JAQGKX010000131.1 GCA_028289885.1 Sphingomonadales bacterium | reverse complement strand
CAGGTAAACGACGATGAAGAACATCGACGCGCCGTTGGCATGGGCATAACGCAGGAACCAGCCGGCGTTGACGTCGCGCATGATGTGTTCGACCGAATCGAACGCGCCGACCGCACTGGCATTGTAGTGCATGGCCAGCACGATGCCGGTGATGATCTGGATCATCAACGAAGCCCCTGCGAGCACGCCGAAGTTCCAGAAATAATTCAGGTTGCGCGGAACCGGATAACCGGCACCAACGGCGTTATAGATAAAGCGCGGCAGCGGGAGCTTCTCGTCCATGTAACGCATGAACGGATTCTTCGGCGCATAATGCTGGGCCCAGGGAAAGCTCATACTTTGGCTCCGACTTCGACGGCCGTATCGGACCGGAATACATAATCGGGAACTTCGAGGTTCTTCGGTGCCGGACCCTTGCGGATGCGAGCAGCCGTATCATACGTCGAACCGTGACAAGGGCAGAAATAACCGCCGAATTCACCGCGAGGCTCTCCCTCTGCAGCGCCAAGCGGCACGCAACCAAGGTGAGTGCAGACGCCCATCGTGATGAGCCACTGCTGCTTGCCAGCCTTGGTCCGCTGCGCCAGCGTCTGCGGATCACGCAGCGACGACACAGGAACCGCGTTTGCTTCGGCGATTTCTTTCGCGGTCAGATGACGCACGAAAAGCGGTTGTTTACGGAAAATTGCCTTGATCGCCTGACCTTCGGCAATCTTGGCTACATCGAGCTCGACGGTCGCTTCTGCAAGCACGTCTGCTGATGGATTCATTTGATTTATGAGCGGAACCACGATCGCGACACCACCAACACCGGCAAAACTAATTGCAGCGATATTGAGGAAATCTCGACGGCGAAGTTCAGGTTCACCATGAATGGCAGCGTCGCTACTGTCGATCACCGGCGTTTCGGCCATGCGTTTTATGCCCTTGCAATAAGATGCGCCCCCGGCATCAGCCACCAGACTAGCGGTTGCCGCGCTGATAGCGCGTCCCGCTTCCCTTGCAAACGCGAAATTCACGCTATTGTTACCGACGGCCCCCCTGCCCTAAGCGCTGGCCATGAGAATTGCGCTATATCAGCCCGAGATTGCGGGAAATGTCGGGGCCATATTGCGGCTGGCGGCGTGTTTCGGTGTGGGGGTTGATCTGATCGAGCCATGTGGATTCGTGTTTTCCGATGCGCGGCTGAAACGTGCGGGAATGGACTATATCGACCAGGTGGAGTTGATCCGGCACGCCGACTGGGACGCGTTTCTGGCCCAAAATACCGGTCGCCTGATGCTGATGACCACCCACGGAAGCGATGCCCTACACAGCGCGGCGTTCGAACGGGGCGACGTTTTGTTGTTCGGCAACGAGGGATCGGGCGTCCCACCCGAAGTCGCTGCGGTATGTGACGCGCGGCTTCGCATCGCGATTCGCCCAGAGGCGCGATCGTTCAACCTGTCAGTCGCTTGCGGAATCGCGGTTGCCGAAGCATTGCGCCAGACCGGAGGGCTACCCCTATGAGAGAATTGGCCAAATGATCGAACTGGATGCCGAACAACGCGCCGCGCGGACATGGTTCGAAGCGCTGCGGACGCGGATATGCGCCGAGTTCGAAAGTATCGAGCGCGAATCGGGCAGCGATGCGACCTTCGCCTACAAACCGTGGAATCGCGACGACGATCCCAAGGCGCAAGGCGGCGGCGGCGTTCAGGGCGTGATGAAGGGCAAAATCTTTGAGAAAGTCGGCGTCAACGTCTCGACCGTAGGCGGCGCATTTGCCGAGGAGTTTGCAAAGACGATCCACGGTGCGAGCGAAAACCCGCAGTTTTTCGCGACCGGCATTAGTCTGGTCGCGCACATGGCAAACCCGCACGTTCCCGCCGTCCATATGAACTGCCGGTTTTTGGTCACGGGCAGACGCTGGTTCGGCGGCGGTGCCGATTTGAATCCCGCACTCCCGATCGCCGAAGACACCGAGGACTTTCACGCCACGCTGAAAGCCGCGTGTGACGCGCATGAGGTGGGTGACTATCCACGCTTCGCCAAATGGGCCGACGATTATTTTTACATCCCCCACCGTGGCGTCCATCGCGGGGTCGGCGGGATATTCTATGACCATCTCGAAGGCGACTTCGACAAGGGATTCGCCTTTACCCGCGCGGTCGGCGAGGCATTTCTGGACGCCTACCCGCAGATCGTGCGGCGACGGATGGGCTTGCCGTTCACCGATGCCGACAAGGCCGCGTTGCTGGCGTGGCGGGGGCGCTATGCCGAATTCAATCTGGTCTACGACCGGGGAACGTCGTTCGGCCTGAAGACCGGCGGTAATATCGACGCGATCCTGATGAGCCTGCCTCCGGTGGCGACGTGGGCTTAACACCAGTTCCCGATGATGAGATCGCGGCGGTGGTGACATCGCTCGAGATTACGAAACGGCCCCTGCCCCGGCCCATGCCAGAAAGCCGTTTGCGGTTGATGCGGTGGGAGGCTCCGTCGCTCAGTAAATATCGCGCGCTGTTCAGCCGGGTCGGAGCGCGGTGGATGTGGTTTTCGCGCCTCGTGATGCCCGACGACGCTTTGCAAGCGATCATCGGCGATCCGGGGATAGAGGTTTATGCGGTCGTCGATCCGGCGGGCATCGAGGTCGGGATGCTCGAACTCGACTATCGCGAACCGCCTGCGTGCGAGATTTCGTTCTTCGGGCTGATCCCCGAACTGAACGGCAAGGGTCATGGCCGCTGGTTGATGGCGCAGGCACAGGCGCGTGCATGGCGCGCGGACATCAACCGCGTGTGGGTTCATACCTGCACGCTCGACCATCCGTCGGCGCTAAACTTTTATCGCGCGCAGGGATTTACCGCATTCCAGCGCGAGGTGGAGACATTTTCCGACCCGCGCCTGACCGGCCAGATGCCCGCCGACACCGCGCCTCAGATCCCGTTATTGAGCCGCCGATAGAGCATCCCGAGGAATACCGCCGCGATCATCGACAGTGCAGCGGACACGGTGCCGGTCGCCAAGGCGGTCAGTACGGTCGCAACAAAGGGCGAATCGATAGCGCGTCCGAGCAGTTCGAAGATACTGCCGAGGACGAACTGCACGACCTTTGTCAGCAGGATCGTCAGGGTGAAATAAACCAATGCCGCCAGAACGAGCCGCGCAATCACGCCACGCGTCATGGCGAACGCGCTTTTCAGCGATGCGATCACCCCTGGTCGCTTGTCGACGATAAGCGGGTTTAACGTACTGAGGCGCAGGCTCAACCAGATCGCGACACACCCGAACACGAGGAAGTAGAGCGAGACCCAGCCCGGAAGCTGGCTGAAACTTGCCGGATTGTTCGGATCGACGCCGCTCTGCATAAAGGCGATGACTGCCGGTATCAGGATCAGGGTCGCGACGACGCCAACCAGTAGGGCCGCGCCGATCAGGATCGGCAGGCGGCGGATGCCGAGGACAAGTGCCTCACCGACGCTGCTGCCGGGACGCAGGACCAGCGCCATGATCGCCAGCTGTCCGACGATCGTCCAGAGCACCGCCAGAAATGTCAGCAACGAGAGTAACGGATTGGGCTGAACACCGGCGACGTTGACCGGCACCAATGTGTTTACGACATCACCGACCAGCGAGGTTGCCAGTGCCAGCGGGATAACCAGACCGGCCTCACGCCGGAGAAATTTCACAGTGTCTTCCCAGACGATATTCATCGAAATCATCGTCATGCCCTGTTTTCACTCATGCGGCCCGCTCTAGCCGCGCCCCGCGACCAGTGGCAAGACGCGACCATGAACGACGAGATTGAATGGAAAGTTTCGGACGGCCTCGTGCCCTATCCCGAAGCGCTGGCATGGATGGAGGCCCGCGCCGCCGCAATTGCAGAAGGCAGCGCGCGGGAATGTATCTGGCTGCTCGAACACCCGCCGCTCTATTCGGCTGGGACCAGCGCCGATGTTGCCGAGCTTCTCGATGACAGGTTTCCGGTGTTCAAGGCCGGGCGCGGCGGCCGTTACACCTATCATGGACCGGGTCAGCGTATCGGATACCTGATGATCGATCTCAACAAGCGGGGCCGCGACGTGCGCTGCTTCGTTCATGCGGTCGAAGGCTGGGTGATCGCGACGCTCAGCAAACTCGGGATCGAGGCGCGGCGCGAGGCCGGTCGCATCGGGATCTGGACCAATGAGCCCGAAAAAAATGGCAGGCCCGGTGCTGAAGCGAAGATCGGCGCCATCGGCATTCGCGTTCGCCGCTGGGTGTCGTTCCATGGGTTTTCGGTGAATATCTCACCCGATTTGTCGCATTTCGGCGGGATCATACCGTGCGGACTGCCCGATTTTCCCGTGACCAGCGTCGCCAGCATGGACAATCCGGCGACAATGTCTGCCTTTGATTCAGCACTTTATGAGGGGCTCGCCGGTTTTCTGGCTGAATTAAAGTAAACAATCTACTTGAGGCGCGTCCAAAGAAAAGCTAACACCCACCTCGATTTGGGTATTAACGGCAAACGTCGCCCGGTCATGTTATCTAGGGAGCACCAATATGCGCAAGATCGTTACAGTTTCGATGATGGCAGCAGCCGCCTTGGCCGTATCTGCCTGTGGCAAGAGCGAGCCTGCCAATTCTGATGCCAATGCAATGGTAACCGAAATGAATGCTTCGGATGCCATGGAGGGCACCACGAATGATTCCATGACCAACGTCGATGGCGCCATGGGCACCACCGACAACATGATGGCCGGTAATGTGGCTGATAATGCGACGGCCGGTAACTCCACCAACGCAATGTAAGCTTTCGGTTTTCCGAATTCGAAGGCCGTCCGGGCAACCGGGCGGCCTTTATTTTTTCGGGTTGGGCCACGCGGACTCGGTCTGCCCCGTTCTGTTACACAGGGGCTTTTCCGCGCGACTCAAACTGCGTATCCAACGTGTAATTGTTTGCGTTGAGGATGTTACCCATGAAAGTTCGCTCGGTCTTGCTCACGGCGATGACGATTGCCGTCGCACATCCTGCCACCGCCCAGATTTTCTGGCAGTCGCCCGATTTTCGGGGCACGCCGATCGTTCCGGGCGAAGAAGGCATCGGCATTCCGATGCCCGGCGCGACGCCGGCCGAGGAAAGCGCAGCGATCGCATGGCAGTTGCGCTCTGGGTTGAACGTGATGGCGCTACAGTGCCAATTCGACAAGACGTTGCTGGCGCAGGACAGTTATAACGGAATACTGGTCAATCACCGCGAAGAACTGGCAAAAATATACGCGACCCTGAATGGCTATTTCGTGCGTCTCGGCAAGAACAAGAAGGCCGCGCAGGACTTGCTCGACCGGTATGGCACCAAGAATTATACAAGCTTTTCAACAGTGCGCGCGCAATATGGTTTCTGCCAGGCGGCGTCGAATATCGCCCGCGCCACGTTGTTTGCGCCCCGCGGATCGTTCCAGACCGTTGCCGTCGAACGCCTCCGCGAGCTTCGCAACAGCCTTGTTCCGCAGGGCGAGCAGCTTTTCCGCTTCGGCGCGAAGCTGCCGATCACTTATCCCAGCTTCGACAAGAAATGCTGGAGCAAGCGCGGTTACAAGGACTGCCCCTACACGCTCGGTTTTTCATAAGGCCTAGCGCAAGCCGAGGGTCTTATGGGTCTGTAACGTCAGGCGCCATTGAGGACGGTCCATGACGAAGGCGATGGCCGCATCCCGCGCGGCCACGCCGTCCGCGCAGTCCATCGGCTGGATCAGGAAATGGTCGAACGCCCAGTCCTGCATGGCATCGACGTCACTACCGGGTTGCGGCCACACCAGTTTAAGTTCGTTGCCCGATTGTTGGACGACAGTGCTTCCGGCCTTCGGGCTGATGCATAGCCAGTCGATCCCCGGAGCGGCAGCGATCGTGCCATTGCTCTCAACGCCGATCTCGAACCCGCGGGCATGAAGCGCATCGATCAGCGCCGCGTCGATCTGCAGCATCGGTTCGCCGCCAGTCAGGATGACGTAGCGCAGTGCCTGCCCAGCGCCCCAGAATCCTGCAGCGGCGTCGGCCAAGGTGGCCGCGTCGGCAAAACGCCCGCCGCCCTCACCATCGACGCCGACGAAATCGGTGTCACAGAACTGGCACACCGCGCTTGCCCGATCCTGTTCGCGTCCGGTCCACAAATTGCACCCTGCAAAACGCACGAACACGGCGCGGCGCCCGGCGTGAACGCCCTCTCCCTGCAGCGTCAGGAACATTTCCTTGACCGCATAGCTCACAGCAACAGCGTGTCGGTCAGCCCGGCTTCGCTGAAGCCCTTTGCACGCAGACGGCAGGAATCGCAGCGTCCGCACGGGCGACCGTTCGGCAGGGGGTCATAGCAGGACCACGTCTGTCCGACATCCAGCCCAAGCCGCGCTGCCTCACGCGCGATGTCGGCCTTGCTCATGTCGGAGAGCGGCGCGTGGACGGTGAAGCCCTGCCCCTCGACCCCCGCCTTGGTCGCCTGACGCGCCATCGCTTCAAAGGCCGAGATGAATTCGGGACGGCAATCGGGGTAGCCGGAATAATCCAGCGCGTTGATCCCGATGGCAAGGTCATGCGCACCCGAGGCCTCTGCCCAGCCGAGTGCCACCGACAGGAATATCGTGTTGCGAGCCGGCACATAAGTCGCGGGGATGCCAGGTTCGACGCCCGTTTTCTGCACGGCAATGTTCGTGTCGGTCAGCGACGATCCACCGAATTGCGAGAGGTCGAGCGGCAGGACGACATGGCGTTCGGCGCCCAGCATGCTGGCCACACGACCGGCAGCCTCCAGTTCGACCCGGTGGCGCTGGTTATAGTCGATCGTCAGCGCGAACAGCCGATAGCCAGCCTCGCGAGCCAGTCCGCCCGCGACCATCGAATCGAGCCCGCCGGAGATCAGCGCGACGATGGCCGCACCGGGCTGTGCAGTTTTCATGGTCCAGGTTTTCGTTGTCATCGCGTCAGGCGGCTAGTCTTGCCGACGCCCTGACGCAACTTTGAAAATCGGAAAAAGAAGGCCGCCCGATTGCGCGGGCGGCCAGTTGGCCTTTCGGCTCAAAGGGAAGAAGCGCAAGAATGAAGAAGCAGCGCTGAAATCATATATATGCCGACAATGGTTAACGTTGCGTTACCGTCGGTTCCTCAGTGTTGGATATTCGGCGCGCAAGCACCGGTGCGACGTGCCTCGATCGCCCAGTCGAACGGCGCATTGTTCGCTATGCCCTGCGACTGGATCTGCATAAGGCGCGGCGTTTCCACCTTGATCTCGGTCCGACCGTGGCCGAGACCTGGGCAGGTATAATGGACGACCGTTGTATCCTTGTCGTTGGCGATCACATAACGGCTGCACGCCGCTCCCGCATGCTGGAGCTGCAAAAGCACACGCGGGTCGCCCAGGCAGATCGACCGCGACCGAGTACCCGCCGATGTCAGGGAATATTGGCCGGGTTCGATCTGGGATAGTGCGGCCAGCGGCGCTTGCGCCCCGGCAGCGTTTGCCAGAAGGAACGCGCCGGTCGCGAACATTATTTTATGAAGCGGTTTCATTGCCCAAGATCGCCTGAAAACGGAGCCGTCATTGCGGCAAAAACGGACCCGCACTCCGATCAGACCGGATGTCCGGCTTCCCGATCACACTTATTTGGTCGTTACGCCACCGTTTTCAAGTTCGGCGACGGGAATCGAGAAGATTCGCGAACAAAAAGCGCAGTCCACGCCGATTTTGCCGCTTTCGTCGGCCATGGTGGCTCGCTCCTCGTCGGGGAACTTCGACAGGACATCGCGAATATGAACGACGTCGCACCGGCAACCCTTGGTCATCGATGCGCCACCGAGCAGGCGAACTTCGGTTTCCTCGTTGAACAGGCGCCAGACGATCGTTTCGAGCGGCAGGTCACGTTGTGCCAGTTCCTCGATCTTGATCGTGCTGCCGAGGATTGCAACATGCTCCCATTCGGGATGATCGAGGCGCGTATGGATACGGTCGCGACCTTCTTCGCCCTCCGCCAGATGCTGAAGCATCAGGCCGCCGGCCACGCAGCCATGTTCGTCGCGTGTGACACCGATGCGGATCAGGCTCGGGATTTGTTCGGACTGGGCGAAATAGCTTTCGGCTGCGTCGGACAGTGATGCCCCCTCGAGGGGGACAATGCCCTGATAGCGCTCACCCGAGGTGACCTGATCGAAGGTGATCGCCAGATATCCCTTGCCGAACAGCGCGAACAGCGTGGGATTGGCGGGCATTTCGGCCAGACGGTCGGGATCGAATTTGATGTAGCCGCGCAATTCTCCACCGCGATAATCGCAGACGAGCAGGTCGATCGGCCCACCCTCGGTCTGCGCCTGCAGCGTCATCTGGCCGGCGTCATCCTTCAGCGTCGCGCCAAGCAGGGCAGTCAGCACCAGCGCCTCGGCCAGCAATTTTTCGGTGACTGGCGGATAGGCGTGGGCGGAGATGATCGATTCGAGCACCGGCCCGAGGCGGACCAGCCGCCCCCGTGCGTTCCGGGCAGCAATCGTGAAACCCAGCGAGCGGTCGATATCAAGATTGTCGGTCATGCGCCCCTAGATGGGACGTTACGTCGAGAACTCAACAGAACGCTCAACCGATCAGGCCGAATGCCCAGAGCAGGATCGACTTCTGCGCATGGACGCGATTCTCCGCCTGGTCCCAAATTCGCGATTGCGGGCCGTCAATCACATCCGCGGTCACTTCCTCTCCACGGTGCGCGGGAAGACAATGCAGAAAAATCGCCTCGGGCTTTGCGAGCGCCATCAATTCGGCCGTCACCTGATACGGCATCATTGCCGCCAGCTTTTCGTCGGCATGTTCCTGACCCATGGAAATCCAGGTGTCGGACACGACAATATCGGCGTCCTTTACCGCAACCGCAGCATTGCGGACGATGTCGATCGAGGCACCATGCGCCTGCGCCACCGCGAGATAGGCATCGTCGGGTTCGTAGCCCTCGGGGCAGGCGATGCGGACGTCGAACTTCATCAGCCCGGCCGCTTCGACGATCGAATGTGAGACGTTGTTTCCGTCACCAAGCCAAGCCCATTGACTTCCCGGCAACGATTTTCCGCTTTCGATGACCGTGAGCAAATCGGCAACGATCTGGCAGGGGTGCGACGCGTCGGTCAGGCCGTTGATGACAGGCACAGTGGCATATTCGGCCAGTTCCGCCAGCTTCATGGCATCGTCGGTCCGCAACATGATCGCATCGACATAACGGGACAGGACGCGCGCGGTGTCGGCCACCGATTCGCCCCGGCCAAGCTGGGTCGTGCCCGATTCTAGGATTACCGCAGTCCCGCCAAGCTGACGGATCGCCATGTCGAAACTAACCCGCGTCCGCGTCGAGCTTTTTTCGAAGATCATCGCCAACGTATGACCGGCAAGCGGCGCATCACTGTCCACCTTGCCCTTTGGCCATCCCTTGCGTGCGGCCTTGCGATCGATGGCGTCGGCAATCATCGCCGCGATGGCATCGCCGCCCGCGTCGCTCAAATCCCTGAAATGCCGCGTCATGTTGACAGTTCGTAGCTGGCCGCAGCAGCAGACAGCTTCTCGATGAACTCGTTGATATGGTATTCTTCGATGTTGAGCGGCGGCAGGACGCGGACGACGTTTTCGCCCGCCGCGACGGTCAGCAAGCCGTGATTGTCGCGCGCGTGAGCCACAAAGGCCCGGCTATCCGATTTCAGTTTGACGCCGAGCATCAGTCCCTTGCCGCGAACGCTGTCGAACAACTGGTCGTGGTTCGGCATCATCTGCTCGAGCGCCGCGCGCAGACGGTTACCGGTGGCCTCAACCTGCTCCATGAAGCCGGGCGCGAGAATGACGTCCAGAACCGCCTGCCCTGCCGCCATCGCCAACGGGTTGCCGCCGTAGGTTGAGCCATGCGTACCGAACACCATGCCCTTTGCGGCCTCCTCGGTCGCGAGGCATGCGCCGAGCGGAAACCCGCCGCCGATGCCCTTTGCCGTGGCAAGGATGTCGGGCGTGATGCCGTAATGTTCGTGCGCGTACAGCTTGCCGGTTCGGGCGACGCCGCACTGGACCTCGTCCAGCACGAGCATCAGGCCGTGTTCGTCGCAAATGTCGCGCAGCCCTTTCAGGAACTCAGGCGAAGCGGCGCGGATGCCCCCCTCGCCCTGGATCGGTTCAACCAAAAATCCGGCAGTGTGTTCATCGACCAATGCCCGCGCGGCCTCAAGATCGTCGAACGGCGCGTAATCGAAGCCCGGCAGCAGAGGCTCGAACCCCTCACGCATCTTTGGCTGGTCCGTCGCGCTGATCGTGCCAAGTGTCCGACCATGAAAAGCGTTCTTGAAGGTAATCAGATTTTGCCGCTCGGGGTTCCCGTTAGCGAAATGGTACCGCCGCGCCGTCTTGATCGCGCATTCGACAGCCTCTGCTCCCGAATTCGTGAAAAACACCGTGTCGGCGAAACTGTTATCGACCAGCCGCTGCGCCAGCGCCTCGCCCTGGGGAGATCCATACAAGTTCGACACGTGCATCAGGGTCGCGGCCTGTTCGGCAATCGCCCTGGTCAGATGCGGGTGGCCGTGCCCGAGGATATTCACCGCGATGCCACTCGCGAAATCGAGATAACGCTGGCCGCTCTCGTCGATCAGATACGCGCCCTCGCCTCGCACCGGCCGGACCCCGCTGCGGGGATAGACGGGCATAAGGGCGGTGATCGTCATGAGGTCGGCCTTTCAAAACAGAAAAGGCGACCCCGTAAGGCCGCCCTCTTGCGGAAGCGGCATATATCGCCGCTACAGCTAGTCCGTCAAATACTAAGCCTTGAGCCGCCAGCCGGTCCGCAACAGGGCGTAACACGTCCCGCCCAGTATCAGGTTGATTGCCAGCAGGACCAGCGCCCCCGCCAGCAGCGGCGAGTCAGCCACACCGATAAAACCATAGCGAAAACCCGATATGGCGTAGTGGAAAGGGTTAAACCGACTGAACACCTGGAATGCCGGAGCCAGTCTGTCGATCGAGTAAAATGTGCCCGACAGCAAGGACGCAGGCCCGATCAGAAACGTGCCGACCGCCGCAGACTGGTCGAACTTTTCCGCCCAGATCGACGTCAGCACGCCGATCAGCGAAAGCATCGCGGTGCCAAGGACACCAAAAAGCACGACAGCCCATATATGTACCGGCATGACATGCACACCGGGCCAAAGCTCCATGACGATCCACACCGCCCCGCCGACCAACACCGCCCGGGTCATTGCCCCGGCAATCAGCGCGATCAGCAGTTCGGCACTCGACAGGGGCGGCATCAAATAATCAACGATCGTGCCCTGCATCTTGCCGACCAGCAGCGAAAAGCTCGAATTGGCGAACGCATTCTGCATCATGCCCATCATGATCAGCCCGGGCGCGATGAAATCGGCGAATGAATGTCCAAGCACTTCACGCTTATTACCGCCCAGCGCGACGGTAAAAATAACCAGAAACAGCGCCGTTGTGATGGCCGGACCCCAGATGGTCTGGAGCTGCACCTTGAAAAACCGCCGCACTTCCTTGATATAGAGGGTCTTCAACCCGACCAAGTTGATATTACGGATGACCGGCACGCCCGGCTCGTTCACGATAGCGTTTTGGGATTGGGTGCTCATATCAAAGCCGGTTAGGCACTCGGGCGTTTGCCCGCAAGGCGCGCGACCGGGAATTTAAGGAATTACCATGTCCTGGACCGACGAACGCATCGACCGTTTGAAAGCACAGTGGGAAAAGGGTCTGACCGCCAGCCAGATCGCCGAAGATCTTGGCGGAGTCAGCCGCAATGCCGTGATCGGCAAGGCGCATCGCCTTGGCCTTCAGTCGCGCCCGTCGCCGGTCAAGCCGAACGAGGCGAATGTCGCCGCAGCCGCAGCCGCCGCAGCACCTGCCGTCGCCGACACGGCTCCTGCCACGCCGCCGCCAGCGCCCGTCCCCGCGCCCGTAAAGGCCACGCCGAAAGTCGTCGCTGCCCCGCCAGAGGTCG
>JAQGKX010000117.1 GCA_028289885.1 Sphingomonadales bacterium | reverse complement strand
GCAATGATATTGGGGGAAACCTGCAGCGCTTCACCTTTTGGCCCTGTTGCGGCTGGACTTGCCACTTCGGGCGACGATCCGGCGAGCAGCCTTTGCACGCCCTTGATCGTAAAGCCCTCGTGATTGAGCGACTGGTGGATGCGGCGCGCAAGGGCAACGTCTTCGGGGCGGTAATAGCGACGGTTCCCGGCCCGCGTCAGTGGCCGAAGCTGGGGAAAACGCGTTTCCCAATAACGCAGGATATGCTGTGGCACGCCAAGTTCGGCGGAAAGCTCGCCAATAGTCCGAAACGCGCCTTCGCTTTTACCTTCGGTCAAACCTGCACCATCCTCAACGTGCTGTATTTAGCCCTTTTTGGCAATACGGTCACGCATCATCTGACTGGCGCGAAAGGTCAAGACACGACGTGGTGCAATTGCCACCTCGACGCCCGTTTTGGGATTCCGGCCAATGCGTTCACCCTTGTCGCGCAGCACAAAGCTGCCAAAGCCTGATATCTTGACATTGTCACCAGCGGACAGGGCTTCGCAAAGATGGCTCAAAATGCCCTCGACCATTTGCGACGAGTCGGCGCGGCTAAGGCCAACATGCCTGTGTAGCGCTTCGGCAAGATCCGCCCGGGTAAGAGTTCCCGCTTCAGGCATGTACGCTTCCTCACTGATAATCCTCAAAAATCCGCAGTTTCAAGGATTTGTATCTTATCGAACAAACCGGATAAAACGTCAACCGGACTTACCAGCGCAGGACGGCAGCACCCCATGTAAATCCACCGCCCATTGCTTCGAGGACGACGATATCGCCTCGCTTTATGCGACCGTCGCGGACCGCGACGTCGAGCGCCAGGGGCACCGACGCAGCAGAGGTATTGGCATGGTCGGTCACGGTGACGACGACCTTGTCGGGTGACAGGCCGAGCTTGCGGGCGGTTGCATCGAGGATGCGGGCATTCGCCTGATGCGGGACGAGCCAGTCTATGTCGTCGTTGGTAAGCCCTGCTATCTCAAGGACTTCGCCCATTACCGAAGCAAGGTTGGTGACGGCGTGGCGAAAGACCTCGCGGCCTTTCATGCGGAGTTTGCCCACGGTGCCGGTCGTCGAGGGGCCGCCATCGACGTAAAGCATTTCATTATGCCGCCCGTCCGCATGGAGCCTGGTCGCCAGCACGCCGCGAGCATCCTTGTGGTGGCCGTCGTCGGGACCTTCGACGGGGCCAAGAACAACCGCTCCGGCACCATCACCGAACAGAACGCAGGTTCCGCGATCTTCCCAGTCGAGAATACGGCTGAAGGTTTCCGACCCGATGACCAGTGCATTGCGGGCGGACCCCGCGCGGATCATGCTTTCGGCAACCGACATGGCATAGAGGAATCCCGAGCAGACCGCGGCAACGTCGAAAGCGACGCAATCGTCGATGCCGAGCATCGCCTGAACCTTTGTGGCGCTGGCGGGAAATGTCTGGTCGGGAGTCGCGGTGGCCAGCACGATCAGGTCGATGTCGGACGCGGCGATCCCTGCGGCCTCGATCGCGCGGCGGGCGGCATCGGTGGCCAGCGTCGCCGTGGTTTCGCCTTCGCCCGCGATATGACGGAATTTGATCCCGGTGCGCTCGACGATCCATTCGTCGGTCGTATCGACTGTTTCAGCCAGCTCGGCGTTGGATACGCGGCGCAATGGCAGCGCCGATCCGGTGCCCAGAATCGCGGCACGTTTCATTTCACGGCGACCTTGGGAGCAGCGGCGGCATTGGCGGCAGTCAGCGTGCGATAGGCGCTGAAATGGGCGAGATCTTCGGTAATGCGATGCGTAATGTCGTTCGAAACCAGCTTCGCGGCGACGCCGATGGCATTGGCGACGCCCTTGTCCGTGGCGCTGCCGTGGCTTTTCACGACCACGCCGTTCAACCCAAGGAAGACCGCGCCGTTGTGATTGTTTGGATCGAGATGGGTACGGAGCAGTTCGGTCGCGGGGCGCGAGATCAGGAAGCCCATCTTTGACCGGAAAGAACTGCGGAAGCTGCGTTTCAGCAAATCGGTTACAAAGCGCGCGGTGCCCTCGATCGTCTTCAACGCGATATTACCTGAGAAACCGTCGGTGACGACCACATCGGTGTCGCCGGTGGAAATCTTGTCGCCCTCGACAAACCCCTCGAACGCCATTTGCAGATCGGTCGCCTGACGGAGCAGCGCGGCGGCTTCCCGAACGGCTTCGGTGCCTTTCAGGTCTTCGGTGCCGATGTTGAGCAGGCGGACGCGCGGGCGTTCGAGACCCATTGCGATTCGTGCGTAGGCGGCACCCATGACCGCGAACTCGACGAGGTTGCGGGTATCGCACTCGGTGTTGGCACCGAGGTCGAGCATGACATGGTCGTTGTTGCCGAGGCTGGGGAGCAAGGCGGCGAGCGCAGGGCGGTCGATGCCGGGCATGGTCCGCAGCGAGAGTTTCGCCATGGCCATCAGTGCGCCGGTGTTGCCGCCCGAGACCGCAGCGCCGACCTTGCCGGTCTTTACAGCGTCGATCGCGATTCCCATCGACGTGGTCTTGCTGCGACGGATGGCTTGCGCCGGCTTGTCGCTGCCGCCGATGACGTCGGGGGCATGGGCAATTTCACTGGCTGCAGCGAGATTGGGATGTTTCAGCAAACCGGCGCGAATGGCGACCTCGTCCCCGACCAGCAGGAAGGTAAGGCCCGGCCAACGCTGGCGCGCGAGTGCCGCCCCGGCAAGCATCACTGCCAGCCCGACATCGCCGCCCATCGCATCGATCGCCAGTCTAGGGCTTATCGAGCCGATGGCAGGTCGTGGGCCTTCGGTCAAAGCAGCGCCCCCGCGTGAAATGTCGTTGTTCAGCCGGCGACCGAAAGGATTTCGCGACCGTTATAATGGCCGCACGAATCGCAAAGGTTGTGCGGGCGTTTCAGTTCGCCGCAATTCGGGCATTCCTGAAACGACGCTACCGTCAGCGAATCGTGGCTGCGGCGCATGTTGCGCTTGGAAGGCGATGTTTTTCGTTTTGGAACGGCCATGCGGCACCTGTCTCAAC
>JAQGKX010000110.1 GCA_028289885.1 Sphingomonadales bacterium | reverse complement strand
CGGCATCGGTCCGGTCGACGTCGACAAGATCATCAAGGGCTTCGAATATGAAAAGGGTGAATACGTCCTGCTCGATGAGAAAGAGATCGAGGGCGTCAAGCTGGAGAGCAAGAAGACGCTCGAGCTGACCCAGTTCGTCGACAGCAAGGACATCGACGCGATCTATTTCGAAAAACCCTATTACGTCGTCCCCGCCGACGATCTGGCCGAGGAAGCGTTCATCGTGTTGCGCGAAGCCCTGCGCCGCTCGCACAAGATCGGCCTTGGACAGCTTGCCATGCGCGGGCGCGAATATGTCGTCAGCCTGAAACCATGCGGGCGCGGCATCGTCATGGAAACGCTGCGCTACTCCGACGAGGTTCACAAGGCGGCGAGCTATTTCCGCGACATCCCCGACACCACGCCCGACGAGGATCTGCTCGACCTCGCCAACACGCTGATCGACAAGAAATCGGGCAAGTTCGACGCCAGCGACTTCCACGACCGCTATGTCGACGCGCTCCGCGACCTCATCGAGCGCAAGAAAAAGGGCAAGACCATCACCATCGACAAGGACGATGGCCCGGTGAAGGGTGGCTCCAACGTCATCGACCTGATGGCCGCCCTGAAGAAGTCGCTCGACGGGCCGGGGAAGAAGACGGCACCGGCTGTGGCGAAGGCTCCGGCGAAGAAGCCCGCCGCGAAGCCCGCCGCTAAAGCGCCCGCCAAGAAACGCGCCTGACGATGGCCCGCGCTCCTGCCAAGACCGCCGCGCCAACTTCGGAAGCTGCGCTGACCCGCTATCACGCAAAGCGCGACTTCAAGAAAACTGCCGAACCCTCGGGCGGCGCGCCCTCTCCGACCGGCAACCACTTCATCGTCCAGAAACACGCAGCTTCCCGCCTCCACTACGATTTCCGCCTCGAAATGGACGGCGTGTTGTGGAGTTGGGCGGTAACGCGCGGCCCCAGCCTCGACCCCGACGACAAGCGCCTCGCCGTGCGCACCGAAGACCATCCGCTCGACTATGCGACATTCGAAGGCACCATCCCAAAGGGCGAATATGGCGGCGGCACCGTCATGCTGTGGGACGACGGCACATGGGAGTCGCTGCCCGGCAAGGACCCGCGCAAGACCATCGTCGAGGGGCACCTCCACTTCTTCCTCCACGGCCAGCGCATGAAGGGCGAATGGCTGATGATCCGCCTGAAACCGCAGGGCAAGGAGAAGGGCGAGAACTGGCTGCTGAGAAAGATTGCAGACGAGCATGCCGGCGGGTCGGACGATTTGGTGACGCGAGAGCTTACCAGTGTGAAAACCGGGCGCACGATGGAGGAGATTGCGGAGGGCAAGGCCGGGGCTGCACCCATGGCCAAGCCCAAAGCCGCCTCCAGGAAAGCCAAACCGACAGGGAGAGCAGCCAAGGCCCCGCCGTTTCGCGCAGTCCAGCTTGCGACATTGGTGGACAGCGTTCCCGCGGGCGACCGCTGGATTCACGAAATGAAATACGACGGATACCGAACGCTGATATCGGTCGGTGGCGGTGGCGGGAAAGCCTTCACGCGGTCGGGTCTGGACTGGACCGAGAAGTTTCAGGGCATCGTCGACAGCGCGGGCGAACTCGCGGCGTCGGCACTGTTCGATGGTGAGGCGGTGGTGCTCGACGCTGACGGCAAGACGAGTTTTCAGGGGCTTCAGGCCGCGTTGAAGGACAATCGCTCGACGATAATCTACTACGCCTTCGACCTGCTGGAACTAGATGGCGAAGACCTGACCAAGCTCCCACTGCTGGAGCGCAAGGCGAAGCTTGCCGCGCTGATCGGCGAAGGCACCGACCGCATCCGCTACTCCGACCACATCGTTGGAAAGGGCGAGCAATTGTTCAGCAGCTTTTGTGAGGCAGGGCTGGAAGGCGTCGTTTCCAAGCGCGCGGACTCGCCATATTCGGGAACGAGGTCGTCGAACTGGCTGAAAACCAAGTGCATCAGGCGGCAGGAATTTATAATCGTTGGATGGACGCCTTCGGAGAAAACGCGCGGGTTCCGGTCGCTCCTGCTGGGCGTGAACGACAAGGATGGCCTGAAATACGCGGGCAAGGCGGGAACCGGGTTTTCGAGCGATGAAATGGACCGGCTGCTCGCCCTGATGAAACCGCTGGAAAGCAGGACAGCGACCGTTGACGCGCCTCGCGCGGCGGTTCGTGGGGCGCACTGGATCAAGCCGAAACTGGTCGCCGAAGTTGCCTTTACCGAGTTCACCGAGGAAGGGGTAATGCGCCACCCGAGCTATATCGGCCTTCGCGAGGACAAAAAGCCCGAGGCTGTGGTCATCGAGAAACCGGTCGAGATCGCAAAGGAACCCTCGCCCAGATCCACAGTGAAGATAAGCAACCCCGACCGCGTGATCTTTCCGGAATCCGGCCAGACCAAGGGCCAGCTTGCCGCCTATTACGAAGCCGTCGCGGAGGTGATGTTGCCCTGGGCCGGCAGCCGCCCGATCAGCCTCGTCCGTTGCCCACAGGGTCGCGGCAAGAAGTGCTTTTTTCAGAAGCATGACGCCGGGGTGTTCGGGGACAGTGTAAAACAGGTCGCGATCACCGAGAAGGACGGCCATCAGGAACCCTATCTCTTTGTCGACAGTGCAGACGGCCTGCTGACCTGCGTCCAGATGGGAACGATCGAATTCCACGGCTGGGGCGCGCGTATCGAGGATGTGGAGAAGGCCGACCGTCTGGTCTTCGATCTGGACCCCGACGAAGGGCTGGACTTCAAGGACGTGATTTCCGCCGCGTTCCATGTTCGCGATTTGCTGGCTGAGATGGGGCTGGCCACCTTCCCGATGGTCACTGGCGGCAAGGGCGTCCACGTCATCGCGCCGCTGACTCCCAAAGCGGAATGGCCAGCGGTGAAGGACTTCGCCCACCGTTTTGCGAGCGCGATGGCTCAGGCTCAGCCCGAGCGGTTCACGGCGGCGCTGTCCAAGGCAAAACGCACCGGGCGGATCTTCGTCGATTATCTCCGCAACCAGCGGGGGGCGACGGCTGTGATGCCCTACAGCGTCCGGTCACGACCCGGTGCCCCCGTCGCTGCTCCGATCACGTGGGAGGAATTGCGAAAACTGGAGGGTGCGGCACGGTGGCATATCGAGGATGCCGGGGAGTTGATCGAGCGGGCCGGGTCGAGGGACTTGGCGGGCTGGGGTCGGGCGGATCAGAACCTGCCCGACCTTTAGCACGGGTCAGCCTTGATGGATCGCCTTGGTCACCAAAAACGCGTCCAGACCCTCGGGGCCGTCTTCCGATCCGTGGCCTGAATCCTTCACGCCACCAAAAGGCGCATCGACCGCGCTCATGCCGACGGGGTTGATCCCGATCATCCCGCTTTCGATCGCGTCGCCGAGCAGCAACTGACGGCGACCGTTTTCAGTGAAGCAATAGGCGGCGAGACCATAGGGCAAGCGATTTGCCTGTTCGACCGCATCGTCCAGCGTCTTGAACGGACGCATCATCGCGACGGGGCCGAAGGGTTCCTCGTTCATGATGCGCGCTTCCAGCGGCACGTCGAGCAACACGGTCGGGCGATAGAAGAACCCGCCCCCACCACTGCGTTCGCCCCCGGCTGCCAGGCGGGCGCCGACGCCCGTCGCTTCGTTGACCATCGCCTCGATCGCGTCGGGACGGCGCGGGTTGGCGAGCGGCCCCATGCCGGTAGCCGCGTCGAGGCCGCTGCCGAGATTGATCTTGCCGACGTGTTCCACGAAAGCCTTGGCGAAGCGGTCGTAAATCCCCTCCTGAACATAAAAGCGCGTCGGGGAGACGCACACCTGCCCGGCGTTGCGGAACTTCGCGGCGGCCAGCATCGGCACCGTCTTTTCGAAATCGCAATCGTCGAAGACCAGCACCGGCGAGTGACCACCGAGTTCCATCGTCGTGCGCTTCATGCCGTCGGCGGCGAGCTTCATCAGATGCTTGCCGACCGGGACCGATCCGGTGAAGCTGATCTTGCGGATGACCGGCGAGGCAATCAGGTGGCGCGAGACGGTGTCGGGAACGCCGAACACCATGCCGAGGACTCCGTTCGGCAATCCGGCATCGATGAAGCAGCGCACGACTTCAATAGCCGAACCGGGAGCTTCCTCGGGCGGCTTGACGATCATCGAACACCCTGCGGCGAGCGCGGGCGCAATCTTTCGCGCGGGGTTCAGGATCGGGAAGTTCCATGGGCAGAATGCGACTGCGGGGCCGACGGGTTCCTTGACGACGACCGTGCGGGTTCCCGCCGGACGTTGCAGCACACGGCCATAGACACGCTTGGCTTCGGCTGCATACCAGTCGATCAGCGCGGCGGTGTAGGCGAGTTCGCCCTTGGCCTCGGCAAAGGGCTTCCCCGTTCCAGCGTGGCAATGGTGGCAATCTTGTCGGCACGTTCTCGCAACAATTGCGCCGCTGCAGTCAGGACAGCACCACGTTGGTCGGCTGTTTTTGCGCGCCAGATTTTATAGCCACGTGCCGATGCATCAAGTGCCCGGTCAAGGTCGTCAGCGGTCGCCATTGGGAGCGCACCGAGCACATCCCCGGTAGCCGGATCGACGACATCATGCGTCTGCCGGTCGCCAACACCGATCCATTCGCCGTCGATGTGGAGCGAGAGCGTGGTTTCGTAGCGTTCGTTCATGCGGGAACTCCAACATGGGATTTTAACGGGATTGCCGCGTCGGCGAGCAGCGCGGGTGCAACGGTTAATTCACCAACGACCAGTGCCTTACCCTGCACATAATCCTTGACCGCATTGACGCAGTCGAGCGCGATGACCTGACCCCGGCGCAGGTAGACGATCGAGAACGACCGCGTTGCGATATCGCCCCGGACCACGACATCGTCATAGCCGATCGACAAGCCCACCGTCTGCAAACGAAGATCATATTGGTTCGACCAGAACCACGGAACCGCGTGATAGGGTTTCTGCTCGCCCATGATGTCCCTGGCGGCGGTGGTTGCCTGATCATTGGCGTTCTGGACCGATTCCAGTCTGATCCAGCCGCCCTCCGCAAAGCTGTTTTCGTGCCGCGCGCAGTCGCCGATCGCGTAGATGTCGGGCAGGCTGGTCTTGCATAGCGCATCGACATCGACGCCGTTGCCGCCCTTGGCTCCCGCTGCGATCAGGGGTTCGACAGCTGGCACGATACCGATGCCGACAACAACGATTTCAGCAGGCAGAACTTCACCGTCTGCCAGCCTGACCCCGGTGACTTTAACGCCGTCCCCGACAATTGAATCCACCGCCACCCCAAGGTGCACAACCACACCGTGCGCGCGGTGTTCGGCTTCATAGAAACGCGACAGGGGCTCACCAGCGACGCGCGCCAGCACCCGGTCCATCGCCTCGAGGACCGTCACCGATTTTTCGAACTTGGTCATCACCGCTGCGGCTTCGAGACCGATATAGCCGCCGCCGATGACGACGACGCGGGCGGCGTGCTGCAATTCCTGTTCGAGCTTGTCGACGTCGGCGCGGGTGCGGATGCCGTGGACGCCGACCAGGTCGAAGCCGTCGCAGCTGAGTTTGCGGGCATGGCCGCCAGTTGCCCAGATCAGCTTGCCATAGCCGATGGTTGCGCCTGCCTTGTCGACAACCTGATGCGCGACCGGATCGACCTTGTCGATGCGCCGTTCGGTCAAGATGTCGATGTTGCGCTCTGCCCAAAAGGCGGCGGGGCGGATCATGATACGCTCAAACGGCTTGTCGCCCGCGAGATACTCTTTCGACAGCGGCGGGCGTTCGTAGGGAAGGTCGGCTTCCTCGGTCACCATCGCGACGGTCCCGGAAAATCCCGCCTGACGCAGCGCGATTGCAGCCTGTGCGCCGCCGTGTCCGGCACCGACGATCAGGACATCATAGCTGCTTGCGCTCATCATTTTTCTCTCCGAATTTATCCCCCGAAAGAACGACACGGCGCGCGTGTCAACCGTGGAGGCAGAATTCTATCGCTTAAGCCGTATAATCGCAGCATCGAGCGCCGACAGGAAACGCGATCGGTCGGTTTTGGAAAAGGGCGCGGGGCCGCCGATGATATCACCGCCTGCGCGCAAATCGGCCATAATCGCGCGGGTCGCGATGGCACCGCCGATCGAATTGCCGGTGAAGGGCTTGCCGGTGTTGGACAGCACGGTCGCGCCCGCCTTTATACAGCGGTCGGCGAGCAATATATCCGCCGTCACGACCACCGACTTCGCGTCGGCCTGTTCCGCAATCCAGTCGTCCGCCGCATCGAACCCGTCGCTGACCACGACACGTTCGATGAGCGGGTGGGCGGGCACCCGAAAGTGACTGTTTGCCACGATGACGACCGGCACGTTCAGCCGGTACGCCACCTTGTAGATTTCGTCTTTGACCGGACACGCGTCGGCATCCACGAGGATACGGACGGTTCCGGTCATAAACTTAGCTTACCGACCCTGTGTAGGCCGGGCACGGAAAGGAGGCTTGCCAGTGCGGCCACCCGGAGGTCCGCTGCGGTTTGGACCGCCGCGGTTCTGGCCGCTGCGATCGGGACCACCGTGATTCGCCGACGAAGGACCGCCGCGACGATGCGACTTGTCTTCCGATGGCGGAGCGCCGGAGTGTTCTGCGATGCGGATGCCGTCTTCGCCGTCCGGGTCACCAGTGCCTTCGCTGCGCTTCAGGGCATCCTTGAAACGCGAAGCGGCGGCGCGGGGAATCTGGAACAAAGTCTCGGTCGCGTCGATACGGATTGCGCCGATTTCGGTACGCGTGATGTGACCCCGACGGCAGATCAGTGGCAGCAACCAGCGTGGGTCGGCGTTCTGGCGACGACCGACATCCATGCGGAACCAGACGGTGTCCTCGAAACCCTGGCGTGGACCCTGCTCACGCGTATCTTCGCGCGGACCGCGTGCCGTCGCATCGAGCATTTCCTCGACGATCGGCATTTTGGCGCGGTGAACCTGAACCAGTGCCGCCGCGATATCCTCCGGCGTACGCTCGGCCATCAGGCGGGCTGCCAATGCCTTGTCTTCCTCGTCCGCTTCGACCGGGGCCATCAGCGCAACGAGCAAACGTTCGCGATCGTTGTTGCGGATGTCTGCAGGCGAAGGTGCGGGCGTCCATTCGGCAGTGATCTTTGCATCGCGCAGCATCGCTTCGACACGACGACGACGCGGATGCGGCACGATCAGGACGGCGGTGCCCTTTTTACCGGCCCGGCCTGTACGACCCGAACGATGCTTCAGGGCATCGGCATCGCGTGGCAGTTCGACGTGGATGACCAGCGACAATGTCGGCAGATCGATACCGCGGGCGGCAACGTCGGTTGCGACGCAGACGCGGGCGCGGCGATCACGCAGCGATTGCAGCGCGTGGTTACGCTCGCTCTGGCTATGCTCACCCGACAGGGCGACGGCGGCAAAGCCACGCTCGATCAGGCTGGCATGAAGGTGACGGACATTGTCGCGGGTTGCGCAGAACAACATGGCCGATTCGGCTTCGTAAAAGCGCAGCAGGTTGACGACGGCATGTTCGATATCGGCAGGCGCGACGGTGACGGCGCGATAGCTGATGTCGCCATGGCCGCGATCTTCACCGACGGTCGAAATGCGGAGCGCGTCGTTCTGATAACGCTTGGCCAGCGCCACGATCGGCTTTGGCATCGTTGCCGAGAACATGAACGTACGCCGCTCTTTCGGCGAAGCGTCGAGGATCTGTTCCAGATCTTCGCGGAAACCCATGTCGAGCATTTCATCGGCTTCATCGAGCACGGCAACCTTCAGCGCGCTGAGGTCCAGTGCCCCGCGCTCGAGGTGATCGCGCAGACGTCCCGGCGTACCGACGACGATGTGTGCGCCATGCGAAAGGTTGCGACGCTCTTTCGAAGCATCCATGCCGCCGACGCAGGTTGCGATGCGGGCACCGGCCTTGCCGTACAGCCACATGAATTCGCGGCTGACTTGCAATGCAAGCTCACGGGTCGGCGCGATAACCAGAGCGAGTGGCTTCAACGTAAACGGAATACGACCGTTTTCATCGAGCATCTGGGCGGCCATGGCGAGACCGAAAGCGACTGTCTTGCCGGAGCCAGTCTGCGCGGAAACGATGAGATCGCGTCCCTCGGCTTCGGGTTCGAGGACTGCGGCTTGTACGGGTGTCGGCGCGGTATAGCCGTGGTCGGAGAGCGCCTCGGCGAGAAGCGGTGGAACGTTAGCAAATTCTGTCATGCCCGCGCCCATAGAGCAGAATCACTGCAATGTCGCGCTTTTCCCACTATATGCGTGTCGATTGTGCGATCGGGGTCTGGACATGGGCGCTGTTCATGTGATTCACAGGCAGCATCGGCCATGGTACAAGTGACACTTGGGCTTTGATAAGAAACGCGGGATTTCATGGTAGTTAGACGAACATTTTTCGCGATTTCAATGGCATCGGCAGTGCTGGGTAGCGCAGGGGCGACGGCGCAGACTGCGCCGGTAAACTTGCTTCCGGACATGGCGAAGACGGTTCCGGTCAAGCCGACCGTTGTCCCGACATTGCCCCCGATCGTTATTCCCCGCCTGTCAGCGGCGCAGGAATCGACACTGGCGAACTGGCTGGCAGACGTCGCGGCACCGGGACTCGCGCGCGAAAATCCGGATGCGAGCGCGGTCGTGACGGGTGACAAGCTGATTGCCGAAGCGCTCGACAGGGCGCGCGCGATCCATGCCGGAAGGCTCGACGATAGCGATTTCCTGACGATCTGGGCATTGCGCCCGGCGCCCTATGATCCGACGCGGAGTTTTGCCGATGCTGTCGCGGGCAATCGCCTGCAAAGCTGGATAGCCAATCTGGCACCGCCTTATTCGGGTTATGACGGCTTGCGACGCGGCCTCGTCAATTATCGCGCCATCAAGGAAAATGGCGGGTGGCGGGCGATCCCCGATGGCCCGCCGATCGCAATGGGTTCGACCGGCGCGCGCGTTGTCGCCCTGCGCCAGCGCCTCGCAATCGAGGATCGCGACGTTGTTACCAGGGGCGCGACCTTCGACGCACCGTTGCGCGACGCGGTACAGCGGGCGCAGCGGCGTTACGGGCTGAACCCAACCGGCAGTGCGGGACCGGAAACGATTGCCGCCCTGAACGTCAACGTCGATGACCGCATCGGGTCGATCATGGCCAATATGGAACGCTGGCGCTGGTTGCCCGCCGAACTGCCGAACCATCGTATCCAGGTGAACATCGCTGCCGCCGTGTTGACGGTGTTCGAGGGCGACCGCCCCGTGGCGTCGATGCGCGCAGTGACCGGGCGTCCGGGTGACGAGACTCCCATGCTCCAGTCGAACATCCACAGCATCGTCATCAATCCCCCGTGGAACGTGCCGACGTCAATCGCGACGCGCGAGCTGTGGCCAAAGGAGCGCGCCCATAAAGGGTATCTGGCAGCCCATGACTTCAAGGTCATCGGCACGCCCGACACGGGGCAGCGACTACAACAGAAAGCGGGTCCGACGAGTGCACTCGGCCGGTTGAAGTTTGACTTCGACAATCCGTTCTCAGTCTACCTCCACGACACGCCGAGCCGTGCAAAGTTTTCGAGCTATAGCCGCCTTGCCAGCCACGGCTGCGTACGGTTGGAAAAGCCGCTCGACCTGGCCGAGCTGGTGCTGAAGGATGATCCGAAATGGTCCGGCGACGCGGTTCAGGCGGCTATCGATGCCGGTCCGACTCAACGTGTCGCGCTTCCGCAACAGGTCGCCGTCTATCTGCTTTATTGGACTGCATTTGCCAGCGGGAACGGGCAGATGAACTTTCGCGACGATCCCTATGGTTGGGATAAGCTGCTCGCCAGCAAGATCGAGGCTTCGACGAAGCGCGCGGCCATTACAGTGGCCGTCCGCAACGTCACAGTTCAGGGGGTAAGGCAATGATGAGTGTTTCAAAGATCCTGCGCATTGCCCTGCCACTGGCGCTTGCCGGGAGCCTTGGGCTGTCCGCTTGTTCGAAAGAGCGGACGCCCGAAGAGCCGACGAACTATAGCGAGGGCGACAATCAGAGCGATGAGCAGCCGGAGGCGCCGCGCTCATTGCCCCCAGAGGTTGTAAACGAGCCCGCGCCTGCCAATGTAGCTGATGCCAGGCCGGTCGATACGACATCTCAGGACCAGCAGATGCAGGAGGATGCCGACGCGTCGGGAATGACGTCGCGCCTGCCGCCGCCCGACCAGACGATTGCGACCAGTGGCACGACGAGTGATGGAGACAAGCCGAAATGAAAGCCACCCTGTCGCGTCGGAAACTGCCGCGCCAGATAACATCGCGCCGGATGATCCCGCCGCTGCTGATCACGTTGGCGGCTACTCTCGCGTGGTCGGCTTCGGGCGGCGCGCAGGACGGCAGCCTGTCCAGCGCAGGCCGCGCGCAATCGATCCTGCCCAACCAGTTCCAGCCGGTTTACCAGCCCATTGCGGCGGCTCCCGATAGCCCCGCCCCGGCGCGCATTGCGTCGCGAATCTCCGAACTCGGGCGCGCTTTCGGCCCCGGCGTCAGTATCTCGGTCCGTGACATTCGCGAAGGCTGGTCGACGTCGTGGAACGGTGATCGCCTTTGCCCGCAACAGTCGGTCAGCAAGCTGTGGGTTGCGCTTGCCGTGTTCGACGCGATCGACCGGGGCGCGCTCCGCCCCGACGATGCGATGATCGTCACGCGCAACGACCTGACGCTGTTTCATCAGCCCATCCGCGCATTGGTGGGTGACAATGGCTATCGCGCGACGGTGTCGGACCTGCTCGAGCGCGAAATGACGCAGAGCGACAACACTGCCAACGACATGTTGCTCCGTCGCGTCGGAGGCCCGAACGCCATCCGGGCAATGTTGACGCGCCTCCGTATCCAGAACGTACGTTTTGGTCCGGGCGAGCGCCTGTTGCAGAGCGGCATCGCGGGCGTGACGTGGAGACAGGCTTTTGCAAGCGGCAATGGCTTCGAACAGGCGCGCGCCAGCCTTCCCGTTGAAAAGCGTCGCGCGGCGCTGGAAGCCTATGCGGAAAACCCGGTCGATGGTGCGGCACCGAATGCCATTACACTGGCGCTGGCGCGGCTGGTGCGCGGTGAGTTGCTGACGCCGACGGGGACGCAGAACCTGCTGGCACTGATGGAACGCAGCAAGACCGGACGCGCGCGCATGAAGGCGGCGATCGAGCCGGACTGGCTGCTGGCCCACAAGACCGGTACCGGGCAGGAACTGGGCGGCGTGGTCGCCGGCTTCAACGATGTCGGTCTGCTGACCGCGCCCGATGGTCATATTTATGCGGTGGCGGTCATGGTCGCGCGCAGTTCGCGGCCAATCGGCGAGCGCCAGGCGATCATCGCGAATGTCGCGCGGGCCGTGATTGACGACTGGAAGACCAATTCGCGCGGCGGGTCGAGCCCAAGATACCGGCGGTAATTTGGCGTTCAGCCGAAATAGACTATATTGGACTCATGAATCGTCGTCAGTTCACATCTTTTGCCCTTGGCGGGGCTGCCCTCGCGTTTACGCGGCAGGCCTGGGCCATCGGCACGACACAGGACGTTTTGCTCGCGCGG
>JAQGKX010000089.1 GCA_028289885.1 Sphingomonadales bacterium | reverse complement strand
ATTGCCGTTCTCGGCATCGTCTATGTAGTGGAAGGCGGGCGACTGTTCCATTCACATATGGAAACACCGCCGCGTGAGAATGAATTGGCTTGCCGCGGATTTATCGGGGCCGCAAAGAGTCGCTGGGTTACAGTATAGTTGCGTGCACAAAATCATCCGCTACAGAGGCACCGCGCCGCCAAATTTGGCCATGCCGGTGCCTTTGTCAACGAGGATACCTTAGGAACAATGCCGGTGTCATCATCTTCCGCTGAACGCTTCTTCCATTCTAATCCTTTCGGGCGCTTCGCCATGGCGAACGGCAAATGAGCGATCATGTCCGTGCGCCGCGGTCGCTGGAGCCATCGGCCGCGCTCTTTGCCGAGCCCGTCCTCTGGGTAAAGCACTGGAACGCGCATCTGTTCAGCTTTGCGATTGCACGCCCGCCCAGCTTCCGCTTTCGTTCGGGCGAGTTCGTGATGATCGGCTTGCCGGGTGACGGGCGTCCGCTGTTGCGCGCCTATTCGATCGCCAGCCCCGCCTATTCGGACGAGCTCGAATTCCTATCGATCAAGGTCGAGGACGGGCCGCTGACGTCGCGCTTGAAGGAGATCCAGCCCGGCGATCATCTGTTCCTCGGGCGCAAGCCGACCGGCACCCTGGTTGCAGACGCATTGCTTCCGGGCAGCCGCCTGTTCCTGCTATCGACCGGCACAGGCCTCGCACCGTTTCTCAGCATCGTTCGCGATCCTGAAATCTATGACCGCTTCTCTCAAATCATCTTGGTGCACAGCGTGCGGATCGTCAGCGACCTTGCCTATCGCGAGGAACTGAGCGACCTGCTTGCCAGCGATCCGCTGGTAGATGAACAGGCGCAAGTCCAGCTCGACTATATTCCGACCGTCACCCGCGAGGACTTCGTCCTGCAGGACCGTATCACGACATTGATCGAGACCGGGCGACTGGTCCACGGTCGCCTGCCGGGAGCAACGGAACTGTCGCCCGAAACGGACCGCTTCATGATGTGTGGCAGCATGGCGATGATACGCGACACCGCCACCATGCTCGATGAGCGCGGCTTCATCGAGGGGTCGAATGCAAAGCCCGGCACTTACGTGATCGAGCGAGCCTTCGTCGGATGATGCTCAATAAAGCGTCGTAAGTACCACGAGAGGCGTATTCGTCGTATCGAAAGGCGCTTATCAAATCAGCCGCGCCACGCCTTCACCGCTTTTTCATAGGCCGCGTTTGCGCCCGCCCGCGCATCCTCCAGCCGTTCGCTCTCATCGCGATAGGCCAGTTCCACCTCGCGACGCTGGCGCGCGAGGGCGATTTCCTGATCGCGTATCGCTTTCATTGCGGCGGCATGGTTGCTCTCCGCATCGACCAAATCCTGTTCGGCTCGTGCGAGCTTTGATCTATCCGGGCGTGGTTTCGGTTTCTGCGGCTTCTTTTCGGGCGCAGGTTTCGACTTGGACGCAGGTTGCTGTTCGGCGGATTCTTTCGGCTGGGGCTTCTTCTTCGTATCCGGACCGAGTGCCGCCAGTTGTTCCGCCGCCGTGCCGCGCAGGCGCTTCACGACAACGCCGGGATGGGCGAGCGGCTCCTCGATCAGCGCAGGATCGGTGACGATCTCCGCGACCTTCTGCGCGAACAGATTGTTGTCGCTGCCCCACGCCTCGAGTGCGGCCTTCTGGCTTGGCGCGGCGACATAAGCATCATGAAACCCGATCGGCGTCCGATATACTTTCAACTTTGCCGCGCGTGCCATGCTTCAGGTTAAGCCGCGATACCGCCCCCTGCCAGAGTAAACGTCAGCCGGACGACATTCTGATTTACGTGTACGGCCCCGCCCCTTAACGGCCAGACCTGTTGAACACGCGCTTGAAGGGATGTGGCAGGCCCGGGCTCAATTTGTTGCGGAACTAGACGACACGATGTCCAAAATTATCTTCAAGGCGTATCTTCGTGCCGGAGCAGCCGGAATGATCCTGGCGAGTCTGATCCTCATACCCGCCGCCGCCGCCGCCGAGGAAGTAGACGCGCCGACGATCCGCGTCATCGGCCATCCCGATCCCGAAGGCCTGCTGCCCGAACAGACCGCTCCCAAGGCGGTCAGCGCAATCTCGACCGAGTTCATCGGCAAGCAGGCACCGACGCTCAACGCATTTCAGTTGGTGAGCCTGTTGCCCGGTGCCAACGTCGCCTCCAGCGATCCCTATGGCCTGTCGAACAGCAGCAGCCTGACCCTGCGCGGTCTCGGGCAGGATGAGATCGGCGTGTTGATGGAGGGCGCGCCGCAGAACGACATTGGCTATTATTACGCCTATCCATCGCAATTCGCCGACGCCGAAAACCTGCGCCAGATCTCGCTCGCACAAGGGGCTGTGGACATCGACTCCCCCACGGTCGGCGGTGCAGGCGGGCTGCTTTCACTGTGGCTCGACGATCCCAAGTCCCACCGCGAACTGTTGTTCGATCTCTCCGCCGGTTCGTATAACCAGCGCCGTGTCTTCGCGCGCGTCGATACCGGTGAGATCGGGACGACCGGCCTGAAGGCATTCCTGTCTTATTCCAACAGCCGCGCCGACAACTGGCGCGGGGCTGGGTATGACAAGCGCCAGCATGTCGATGCGAAATTGCTGAAGGAATGGGGCGACGGCAACCGCGCCAGCATCGCCGTATCCTACAACGACGCGATCAATTCTGTTTATCCCAGCCCGACACTCGAAGACTGGAAAACGTCGGGACGCGGCTTCAATTACGACAAGGCCTACACCAGCGGCGACACCAACTACTGGCGGCTTTACCGCAGCCCGTTCCGCAATCTCTACGCTTCGGCCCCCATCCATCTGACGCTCAACGAAAACCTAGCCCTCGACACCACCACCTATGTCCAGCGCGGCTATGGCAATTCGCCCTATGGCACCGAACTCGCCGAGACGGGCAATTTCCTCGGCACCGAGGAACTGGCGCAACCGATCGCCCTGCCCGGCGCGGTCAATGGCGTTGCAACGGTGCTCGGCAACTTCACCGGAAACCAATTCCGGGCGGGCAACGTCACAAAGCTGACCGTGAAGGCAGGGGCGCATAAACTGACCGGCGGGCTGTGGTTCGACTATGGCACCGACCGCGTCATCCAGTCGTTCACCTCAATCGATGCCAACGGCATTCCGGTCGACATCTGGGGCCGCCAGCGCAACGCCATCCACACCGCCGATGGCCGATTGCTCGCTGCCGAAAACGAACGCACGATCACCGTGACGAAAGGCTTTTTCCTCGCCGACAGCTTTGCGGTCACGCCGCGCCTGACCGTGGAAGTGGGCTTCAAGGGCGTCGATGTATTGCACAATGGCCGCAACTATCTGCCCGGCCCGCGCCAGCAGGTGCGCTTCGACAGCTTTGCCGCCCTGCCCCGCGCCACCGTTCACTACAAACTCGACGACCGGCAGCAATTGTTCGCCAACATCACCACCAACTTCCGCGCGCCCGACGAATATACGCTCTACGACATTTACGATAGCGGCACCCCATCCAGCCAGGGTACAACCGCGCTGAAGAACGAATATTCGGTCTCGCAAGAAGCCGGCTATCGTTACATCGGCCCGAACCTGTCGGCATCGCTGACCGCCTTCCAATATCATTTCCGCAACCGTCAGCTTGCGACAATCGTGGATTTCGGCGGCGCTCAGATCAATTCGACGATCAACGCCGGGAGCCAGACCAGCTACGGCCTCGACGCGGAAATGGACTATCGCCCGGCAAGGGGTGTCAGCCTTTACGTGTCGGGCGAATATCTCCACGCGCGGCTCGACAGCGACATACCGGCAGGCGGCGACTTCCTGCCGACAAAGGGCAAGCGCGCCGTATCCAGCCCATCGTACCAGTTCGGCGTCGGCGGCACCTATGACGACAGCCGCCTGTTCGGCAGCTTTGCGCTGAAATACGTCGGCAGGCAATATTCGACGTTCATGAACGACGAGAGCATCAAGGGTTACGCAACGCTCGATTTTTCGGTCGGCGTGCATCTCGCGGGCCTGATCGACAGCAAGCGCACCGACCTTCGCGTGAACTTCATCAACGTCACCGACCCTCATGTGCTGTCGGGCGTCGAGGCGATATCGCCCAACGCGCAGGACGTCATCGGGCGCAACGGGACGGTGATTTCCGGGTCCCCTCCCGCCTATTACATCGGAAGTGGTGCCGCCGTCACGGCGACCCTCTCACGCGCGTTCTGACATGACGGCGGTCGCGACGCATCTGGTGCATGGAATGGGCATGGCGCTGGTGACGCCGACCTGGCCCGCCATCGCCATGCCCGAAGCCGAGGCGATCGTGAGCCGTTTTCCCGCTGCCGGGAACGTCGTCGGGCTGCGCTGGCACTCCCCGCGACCCTTTTCCGCTGCCGCTCTGGTCCACACCAGCCGGGGCGAATTTTTCCTGAAACGTCACCACCGAAAAGTCCGCGCGCCCGGGGGGCTGGCCGAGGAGCATGTTTTCATCGCCCACCTCCGTGCCGCTGGCCTGCCAGTGCCACAGGTCATGCAAACCGGCGCAGGCATCGGAACGGTCAGTGATGGGGAATGGACCTACGAACTCCATCGCAAGGCTCCCGGCCTCGACCTGTATCGCGACAGCCCGTCGTGGACGCCCTTTCGGTCGCACCATCATGCCCGTGCCGCCGGAGCAGAGCTTGCCCGGCTTCATCAGGCGGCACGCGGCTTCGATGCGCCCGCCCGGCTGCCGCAACCGCTCGTCACCAGTTTTACGATACTCCCAGCTGCCGATCCGTTGGGTGCAGTCGAAGCGTATATCAGTGCCCGTCCTGCCCTAGCCGCCTTTCTGGCCGGGCGACGCTGGCCGCACGAACTAAGCCGCCTGTTCGATGCTTTGGCGGACGGCCTTGGCGCACGGCTGGCGGGGCAGGCATCGCTCTGGACGCACAATGACTGGCACCCGTCCAACCTGTTGTGGACGCGCGCGGGCGAGGTTCGGACGGTGTTCGACTTCGGGTTGACCGATCTCACTTGCGCGCTGCACGACATTGCCACCGCCATCGAACGCTGCGCCTTCCAGTGGCTGCAACTGGGACAGGGCGCGGATGATAGTATCGCCGACCCGCAAACCGCCGTCGCCCTTATCGCGGGCTATCGAACGGTCTTGCCGCTCAGTTCCACGGACGCCGAAACAATCGTGCGCCTGCTGCCGCTTGTTCATGTCGAATTCGCGCTATCGGAGGTGGATTATTTCTATGGCGTATTGGCCGAACCCGACCATGCGGCAATGGCATGGGATGCCTATCTGATCGGTCACGCCCTATGGTTCCTGTCGCCTGCCGGCATCGATTTCCTGTCACAGGTCGAACAAGGAGTGCAGCGCTGATGTCGCTGCTCGAGATCGTTGCGGTCGTTGTCAGCTTTCTCGGCATCTGGCTGACGGCGCGGCGACGGCTATGGTGCTGGCCCGTCAACCTGATCGCCTGTGCGCTCTATTTCAAACTGTTCCTCGACGTGCGCCTTTACGCGGACATGGTGCTGCAGGCGATGTTCGGGGTGCTGATACTCTACGGCTGGATCGTGTGGGCGCGGGGCATGGAGCAAACTGGCGATGTCGTGGTCGAACCGCTGACCGCATTTCGGGGAGTCGCGGGTCTTGTCGCAGGGGCCATCGGAGCGGCCACGATCGGATGGGTCACGAGCCACTATACCAACGCGGCGCTGCCGTGGATGGATGCGGGCCTGACCAGCTTCAGCCTCGTCGCGCAATATTGGACCGGACGCCGCCACGCCGCCAGTTGGCTGCTGTGGATCGCCGTCGATGTGCTTTACGTCGGAATGTTCGCCTATAAAGGGCTGGCGCTGACCGCAGGGCTATACGCCGCGATGATCGTGCTGGCAGTCATGGGATTCAGGCAGTGGAGAAAGGCCGCGACCGATGCTATTATCGCCTGATCCCCCACCACCAAATCGTGTCATCCGCGCGGGCTGGCTGATGCTCGGCCTGTTCTTCGTCGGGCTAGGCCGTGTTGACATAGTGGATTCCCAACGGCCTGATCTGTAATTCAAGACTGCTTTTTGGAGGCGTTGTTGGGACGTGGCGATCTTTCCTTATGATGAATGGGCGGTAATCGGGACGCTGCTGCCGCCCGAACGCGGCCGAAAGGCACGTCCTGCCCATGACAAACGACGCTTTCTGAACGGGAAGCTTCATTTACTGCAAGTTGATTGCCCCCTGGTGCGATATGCGTGAGCGCTACGGCAAGTGCAACTCGGCGTATGTTCGCTTCCGACAATGGGCTGAGCAGCGTGTCTGGGACGCGATGCTCACCACGCTGGTCGACCTAGGACTGACCGACGACTGGCAACACATGATCGACAGTACCATCGTTCGCGGCCACTCTCAGGCAGCGGGCGCTAAAGGGGGACCTGCAAGGAGGGCTTTGGTCGAAGCCGCGGCGGCTTTACGAGCAAAATACACGCCCGCTGCGACGGTCAGGGACGCCCTCTTGGCTTTTTAGCTACCTATGGAATCCACGTCCACCCATGTCCGAGAATCAACATTCCCGGACAGATGGGGGCTCTTAAAACCGGTAATTCTGCCACCCGGCAATATCGGCGCGCCCGCCCGCATGACCCAGATCGGATAAAAAGAACATCAGTGACACTTTACCAGATAGCTGTGGTAAAGTGTCACTGGTGACTTAACGAGAATGATAGTCGTAAGAAGGATTCACAAACGTCTCTCGATGTGCTTGAAATGTTCTATGTTTCAAGCAGACCTCTTCACCAAGAACGCGCTTGCTGGCGGAGACGGGCTTCCAGCTTCAATCGAGCACGTGGCCGGGTTTTCTCCGGGTGCCCTGCCGACGCTACCGCAGCCGCTTTCCCCGTTGGTGTTGGATCTGGACCTGCCCGAAGTTCTTGAGCGACTGGCAGGCGTTTCAGCTCGACCTCGCTATACTTATATGGTCCTCAACCTGATCGCGCGCGCGGCAGGTCAGACAGACAGTGCCGGCCCCTATGTATGCGAAGCCGGAAAGGCGATCCCTGTTCGGGACTGGCTCACCGCCGCCCTCATGCCGATGGCGCAGCGCGATGCGCGCCGTCGCGCTGTCGTTGCCGAGGTTCGTGCCGGTCTCGAGGATCGAAATTCGCTTCCCTCCGATCCTGAGTTGGCCGAGCAAGCGATCAGCGAGGAGGTCCACGCCCGTATTTTGCGGTCCGGACGCACAAATGTAA
>JAQGKX010000056.1 GCA_028289885.1 Sphingomonadales bacterium | reverse complement strand
TTCAATGGCCCGCGCGGGCGCGCTGCGACCGCTTCCAGAGCAGCGCATGAGAAAGAGGCAGTCTGATGGAAACCCGCTCGAACAATGTGCTCGTCGGAGGCGTCGTCCTCGGCCTGCTGGTCGCACTTGCGGCGTTCCTGATGTGGCTGTCCGGCCTGTCGGGGGGTCATATGAAAGAATATGACATCTTCTTCAAACAGTCGGTCGAAGGTCTCGCCAAGGGTTCGACCGTTACCTTTTCGGGCGTGCCATCGGGCCAGATTACCGAGATCGAACTGTGGAAGCAGAACCCCGAATTCAAGCGCGTCCGTATCCAGTTGAAGGACGAGACCCCGGTGCTGCAGGGAACCGCGGCGACGATTCTCGGCAGCTTCACCGGGCCTTCCTCGGTCGTGCTCGACGGTGCCGTGAAGGGCGCGCCGCCGATTACCGACCCGGGTCCAACGGGCGTGCCGGTCATTCCGACCAAACAGGGCGGCCTCGGCGCGCTGCTCAACTCCGCACCGCAATTGCTGGAACGGATTTCGACGCTGACCGAACGGCTGACCGAGCTGCTTGGCGACAAGAACCAGGCGTCGATCGCGGGTATCCTTGGCAACGTAAACCGCCTGTCGGGTTCGCTGGCGGATCGCGGACCAGAGATTGCGGCGACGCTGGCGCAGGCGCGGATTACGGTGAAGCAGGCTGGCGATGCGATCGAAAAGATCGGCAATCTTGCCGAAGCCACCAACGGGACGCTGAACGGCGAGGGCAAGCCGCTGATCGCCGACCTGCGCAAGACGGTGCAGGCGGCCCAGCGGAGCATGGAGTCTCTGGATGGCGCAGTAAACGATGCGCGGCCGGGGATACAGGCCTTCTCGAAACAGACCTTGCCTGAAGTCGGTCAGCTGGTTCGCGACCTGCGCGTCATGTCCGAAAGCCTGTCCGCCGTCGCCGCCAAGATCGATCAGGGCGGTGCGGGAAGCATCGTCGGCAGCGGAAAACTACCCGATTATCGTGGAGGCCATAAATGAAAATCACCCGTCTGTTCATTGGTAGCGTGGCCGCTCTCGCGCTGTCGGGCTGCATCAGTTTCGGGCCAAAGCCGCCCAAGACATTGCTGACCCTCGTGCCCGCGAGCACGGTGACCGCCAATTCAGCGCGGCAGGCCGGGCCGGGGCAGACGGTGACGATCCTGTACCCCACCGCCCCCGCCGCGATCAGCGTGCCGCGGGTGCCGGTCTATGACGGCAACGGGACGATTACCTATGTAAAGGGCGTTGCCTGGAACGACACGCCGTCACACCTTTTCCAGAACCTGCTGTCCGAAGTCGTAGCGGCGAAAACGGGCAAGGTCGTGGTCGATGTGCGGCAATATACCATCGATCCAGGCACGCGTGTTTCCGGGCAGTTAGTCAAATTTGGTATCGATGCGCAGGCGATGCAGGCGGTCGTGATCTATGACGCGATCCTGATCCGCGCGGGTGGTTCGGGCATCGAAACGCGCCGGTTCGAGGCTCGGGCGCCGGTTGGCTCGGTTGAGACAGGAGCTGGTACGGCGTTGAACGAGGCGGCGAACAGTGTTGCGCTGCAGGTTGCCGGGTGGGTCGGCTGAAAGCAAAACTCGGGACACCGAGGGAGAACAGCGGCGGCATGATGGTTTTTTAGGCTCGCCCAAGAGACGAGAGGAAACGTCGGATACTGGTGGGAAGCGGTCGTTGGTAGCGTTGCAGTCCGAGGCGAGTTAACATGTGTCCATGAAGCGGTCCGCATTGATTTTGGGCGTTGCAATGCTCGTAGGCGGCTGCCGTCCCCAAACCACATATGTTGGCGGATGCGGGGCTTTGCCTGCAAATTGGATAACGCCGCATGATGGGCGGGGCGTCATGTCGCTTCTCAGCGTTATATCAGTCACCTCGAAGGGCTCGATATCGTTTAATGAAGATAAGGTTTCTTACGCGAAGCTCGTATCTTATCTCAAGCAGACAGCGGCGTTGAACCCAGCACCAGTGACGCAGATCAAGTTTGGGGCGGGCGTCGACTGCGAGACGGTCGTTCGCTTGCGTCGCCTGATGACAGCGACGCTTGATTGCAACTTTGGAAAGTGCGCAGAAGGGAGCGGTCGATGGTGGCAAATTGGCGATGTTGGGCCTCCATTTAAGGCTTACGATCCGCATCCCAATCTACCTCAAAATCCATAAGCCGATAGACTTCAATTGGTGGTTAGCTGCCGTTCGTCGCCGATAGTGACCAGCGCCTTAGCAAGAAGCCCAGAATGACAAAAAGCAGTCCGCCGCCGACAAAGAGAGAGATTATGCTGATCACCTCGGCGGAGGTAGCGGGCCTGCCCGTGTCATTGTTTTGAATAGGGACGTCGTAGCCGAAATGCGCGATGGCCATCGCAATGGCGGATACGGCGACGAGTGATCCCACAAGCATCCATCCCCGCGCGATCCTTTGCGCCACACTAGGCTGCTTGGAAAGCTCGCGGAAAACCCCTCGTGGCGTGACTGGTGGCATCTTCATTCGCGCGATCTACACAAATGGCCCGATGTCCGCCATTGGGGCGAAAGCAGCCTCGCGATGCGTTCGATATCTATCTATCTACCGACCACCGTCACCCTGAACTTGTTTCAGGGTCCATCGGTACGCCCGCGAGGTTCCGTTTGGCAGAGGCATGGATCCTGAAACAAGTTCAGGATGACGCGAGGAGGCGAGATTCGATCAGCGCCCCGGACCGCGTCAGTCACGCCAAGCCGCGCAACAAAAAACCCGGTCTGTTTTCACAGACCGGGTTTTTTTGTTAGCTTAAAGCTGGTCGGAGTGGCTTACTGAGCCTGCCCCGGAACCAGATTAACCGCAGCATGCTTGCCGCGACGATCGACTTCGAGTTCGAACTCGAGCCGGTCACCTTCGTTCAGCGTCGTCATGCCAGCACGTTCCACTGCAGAAATGTGGACGAATGCGTCGGGCTGTCCATCGTCGCGCTGAATGAAGCCGAAGCCTTTCATCGCGTTGAAGAACTTGACCGTTCCGCTGGCCTTTTCACCGGTCAGCTCGCGCTGTGGTGCGCCACCGAAACCGCCGCCAGCGCCACCAGCACCGCCGCGAGGGGCAGGAGCCGCATCACGGTCGCGTGGAGGACCGCGATCGGTGACGGCCATGGGCTCGCCGTCGATCTTGAGGTCGGTTGCAGAGATACGACCGCCACGATCGACGAGAGTGAAGCCAAGTGGCTGACCCTCGGCAAGACCAGTAAGTCCGGCCTGCTCGACTGCAGAAATGTGCACGAACACGTCCTCAGCGCCATCATCGCGAACGACGAAGCCGAAACCCTTTTGTCCGTTAAAGAACTTTACGACGCCGGTGCCTTCACCGACGACTTGGGCAGGCATGCCGCCACGAGCGCCGCCACCGGCACCGCCGCCAGCGAAACCGCCACCGCCGCCGCTGCGAAACCCGCCGCCGCTGTTGCCGCCGCCAAAGCGATCGCCGCCGCCGCCGCCGAAGCGATCACCGCCACCGCCGCCGCCGCCGAAACGGTCGCCGCCGCCAGCAAATCCGCCGCCGTAGCTGCTGCCGCCGCCGCCTTCATCGCCGCCGAAACTGTCGCGCTTGTCGCGTCCGCGTCCGCCGCGTTCACCGCGACCACCTCTATTGAAACCCATGCCCTGCCGTACTCTTTCGCATAATATTCGTCCGCTTGCCGTATCAAGAACAGGTTGCACCGGACGGCGGGCAACTGCTCCCCGGCGCGAATCCATTAAGCGCCAGTGATTCGCAATACCTTACTCATGCCAATCCTGCGAGCGATTTTGAGCCAATACATAAAATCCGTCGTTTCCCATGCAAGGTGTGGCAGATAGGGCGCGCACCCCCCTGAGCGATCGGCGCACTTGCCCCCAGCGGCCCGCTCGGGCAATTGGGCGCATCATGACCGACCTTATCACCCTGTTTTCCGACCCGGCCGTCTGGGCCGCGCTCCTCACGCTGATCGTGATGGAGGTTGTGCTCGGCATCGACAACCTCGTTTTCATCGCGATCCTCGCCAACAAGCTGCCCGCCGAAAACCGCGAGAAGGTCAGGCGCATCGGTATCGGCCTCGCACTCGTCATGCGGCTCGCGCTGCTGTCGATGATCGCGTGGATCGTCGGGCTGGTGCATCCGGTTTTCGATCTCGGCATTGCGGGCGGACTGGATGCGCATGGCACGCCGAGCTTCGAGACCGCATTTTCGTGGCGCGATATCATCCTGCTGGTCGGTGGCCTGTTCCTGATGTGGAAAGCGACGACCGAGATCCACCACAGCACCGACGAGCATGACAGCAACGATATGCTCGACAAGAAGAAAGGGCCGATCGCGCTCGGCATCGGGTCTGCGGTCGTCCAGATCGTGTTGCTCGATATCGTGTTCTCGGTCGATTCGATCCTGACGGCGGTCGGCATGACCGACCAGTTGCCGGTCATGGTCGTCGCCGTTGTCATTGCCGTCACACTGATGCTGTTCGCGGCGGGACCGCTCGGCGACTTCATCAATCGCAACCCCAGTGTCGTGATGCTGGCGCTGGGCTTCCTGCTGATGATCGGCATGGTCCTGATCGCCGAAAGCCTCGGGATGCACATTCCCAAGGGGTATATCTATGCGGCGATGGCGTTTTCGGGCGGTGTCGAGGGATTGAACATGCGGGCGCGGAATGTTCGCGCCAGGAACGCCACGCTCGCCAAAGCGTCGGGCGTTGCGACCGAGGAAAACCTGTGACCGTTCATTTCCACGAAGAAGATCTGCCCGCCGACGTTCTGGCGCCCGGCGCGGTTGCCGTCGATACTGAAACCATGGGCCTGCATCCGGGCCGCGATCGACTGTGCCTCGTCCAGATTTCGGATGGCGGCCCTGACGAACATCTGGTGCGCTTTGGCGTCGACAGTGACTTTGCCGCTCCTAACCTCCGGGCCGTGCTGACCGATCCTGCGCGCGTAAAACTCTACCACTTCGCGCGGTTCGATCTCGCTTCAATCCACGCCTATATGGGCATCATCGCCGGGCCAGTATTCTGCACCAAGATCGCATCGCGGCTGACACGGACCTATACAGACCGGCATGGCTTGAAGGAGCTGGTCCGCGAAATGCTCAGCACGGAGATTTCGAAGGCGCAGCAATCGTCCGACTGGGGCGCGCCGCAACTCACCGATGCGCAGCGCGAATATGCGGCGTCGGACGTGCGCTATCTCCACCGGTTAAAGGATCAGTTCGAGGTGCGGCTTGCTCGTGAAGGGCGTACCGCGCTTGCCCAGGCCTGTTTCGACTTCCTCCCCGCCCGCGCGATGATCGATCTCGCCGGTTGGGACGAGGTCGACATCTTCGCGCATATCTGACCGGTCGCGTGTCCGACCTCGCCGAACAGTCCCGTGACGAGCGCCGCCAATGGGCCGCGCCGGGCAGCGGGCACGACCGGATTATAAAGACCGCCATGCTGGTCTTGCCATCCGCCATCGGTGCATTGGCGGCGGTGTTACTGATCGCGCCCCTGCTTGCCCGCAGCGAAATCAGCTTCGTCCTCGACAAGGACAAGGTGGCGCTGGCCAAGGAGCGGATGCGGGTCAGCGAGGCGCTTTACCGCGGCCAGGACGACAAGGGGCAACCCTTCACGCTTCACGCGGGCGGCGGCGTCCAGCGGACCTCACGCGTCCCCGTCGTGCAGATGACCGACCTTTCTGCGCGGATGCTGCTCGACGACGGCCCCGCCGTACTCACCACGGCTCATGCGAATTATGACATGACGACCGAGAACATTCGCGTGCCCGGGGAAGTGCTGTTCAGGTCGCAGGGCGGCTACAGCCTCCTCACGCGCGGTGTGGGTGTCGACATGAAGGCGCGGACGATGGCGAGCGATACGCCCGTCGATGGAAAAATGCCGCTCGGTACATTCAGCGGCGATCGGCTCCATGCCGATCTGAACGGGCGGGTCGTCCGTCTGGATGGTCACGCGCGCTTGCATATCGTGCAGGGTGCGACCAGAGCGAAAAAATGATGGATAAGCGGACGCTTCTTGCTCTTGGTTTGGTTGTCGCTTCGCCTGCGGGCGCTCAAGCCTTGAAGAATCACAACACCAATGCGCCGGTCGATTTCAGCGCCGATCGCATAGAGGTGCAGGACAAGGCGAACCGCGCCGTGCTGGCCGGCAACGTTCATGTGACGCAGGGCGATGTCATCCTCGACGCGGCCAGGATGACGGTGGCCTATACCGGGAAGATGCAGGGCGGCAGCCCCAGCGTGCAGCGACTCGATGCGTCGGGCGGCGTTACCGTGCGCAGTACCGACCAGACCGCGCGCGGCAATTTCGCGATCTACGATTTGAACCGCAAACTGATCACGATGCTGGGCGCGGTAACGTTGATCCAGGGCACCAACACTGTGCGCGGCGGGCGGCTCGTGATCGATCTGGTCTCGGGCCGCTCGGTCGTCGATGGCAGCGCGGTCGGCAATGCGCCGGGCGTTTCGACGGGTACAGGCGGGCGCGTTACCGGGCGGTTCACGGTTCCGCAGCGAAACTAGTCGCCAAGCATCCAGTCCGCGCCGGATGATTATGCATGAATCCTGCCAATTGCCGCTACGGGTGCGTTCGGGTAACGACAAGCGCGTCACGATGCCGAGACCCCTGGAAGTAGCATGGCCGATACCGAAACCTTGATCCGCACCGACGATGCCATTCCCGGCCTATCCGGAAACGATGGCCTGTCGGTCGTGTCCATCGCCAAATCCTATGACCGGCGCTCGGTCCTGTCCGACGTGTCGCTGTCGGTCGGCCGGGGTGAAGTCCTGGGACTTCTGGGGCCGAATGGCGCGGGCAAGACGACGTGTTTCTATTCGATCATGGGACTGGTGAAGCCCGATTCGGGTCGCATCCTGCTCGACGGCGCAGATATAACCGGGCTGCCCATGTATCGGCGTGCGGTGCTGGGGCTGGGCTATCTGCCGCAGGAGACCTCGATCTTCCGTGGGATGACCGTGGCGGAAAATATCATGTCGGTCCTCGAACTGGCCGAGCCGGACCGTGACACCCGGTTTGCACGACTGGACGAATTGCTGGGCGAGTTCCGGCTCGACGGTCTGCGCGACTCGATGGCCACGGCGCTGTCGGGCGGCGAGCGGCGGCGCTGCGAGATTGCGCGCGCGCTGGCGGCCAATCCGTCGATCATGCTGCTCGACGAGCCCTTTGCCGGCATCGACCCAATTTCGATTTCCGATATTCGCGACCTGATCATCCAGCTTAAAAAACGCGGGATCGGGGTGCTGATCACGGATCACAACGTCCGCGAAACGCTGGACATCGTTGATCGCGCCTGCATCATCTACGATGGTCAGGTGCTCTTTGCCGGATCGCCCGAAGATCTGGTTGCCGACGAAAACGTCCGGCGGCTGTATCTGGGCGAGGGCTTCTCGCTTTAGTCATGAGCCGGTATTAATCATGGGGCTCGGGCCACGCCTTGACCTGAGGCAGAGCCAGTCGCTGGTGATGACGCCGCAGTTACAACAGGCGATCCGCTTGCTCGCGCTGTCCAACCTCGAGGTCGAAACTTTTCTTGCTGAGGAGATCGAGAAGAACCCGTTGCTTGAGGGTGGTGCCCCGGACGAGGGCGACGCGCCGATCGAAGCGCCCGCGCCGGTGGAGACCGAAGCCGTTGCCGATCTCGGCGAACCCAAGCCTGACGACGCCGATTTCTCCGAAGACATTTTCCACCATGACGGCGCGAGCGATGGCGTCGGGGCAACCTCGGGTTCCGCCAGTGAAGACGGAATCGATTTCGACAGTTTCGCGGGAGCCGCCGAAACGCTCACCGACCATCTGATCGCGCAGGCGGGCGAGGTTCTTCACGGCATCGACCTGGCCATCGCGACCCAATTGATCGATGCCATCGATGAATCGGGCTATCTGACGGTGCCGCTGCTCGAAACGGCGGAGCGCCTTGGTGTGCCACTGGGCCATGTCGAGGCGGTGCTGAAGGTTATTCATACGTTCGAACCCACCGGGGTCGGGGCGCGCAGCCTGTCGGAGTGCCTGTCGCTACAGGCGCAAGAGGCCGATCGCTACGACCCCTGCATGAAGTTGCTGCTGGATAACCTCGAACTGCTCGCGGGCGGCAAGATCGCCCATCTGCAGCGGCTGTGCGGCGTCGATGACGAGGACATGACCGACATGATCCGCGAACTGCGCAGTTACGACCCGAAGCCCGGCCTGCGCTTTGGGTCGGCCCCTGTGGTCGCCGTAACACCCGACCTGTTCGTCAACCGGACCGCGAAGGGCTGGCGCGTGGAGATCAACAGCGCCACCCTGCCCCGCGTGCTCGTCGATCGCCGTTACCATGCCGAACTCGCAAGCAGTGCCCACGACCGGGCTTCGAAAACCTGGCTGAGCGACGCTCTGGCCAGCGCGAACTGGCTGATCAAGGCGCTCGACCAGCGGCAGCGGACGATTATCAAGGTCGCGACCGAGATCGTGAAGGCGCAGGAGGGTTTTTTCCTGCACGGCGTCGCGCACCTTAAGCCACTGACCTTGCGAACGGTTGCCGACGCGGTGTCGCTGCACGAATCGACAGTCAGCCGCGTGACCAGCAATAAATATCTGAGTTGCCCGCGCGGCACGTTCGAGCTGAAATATTTCTTCACCAGCGGCATCGGATCGTCCGACGGCGGAGAGGCATCGTCGGCGCTGGCGGTAAAGGCGGCGATCAAGGCGCTGATAGCGGCGGAAGCAGCCGACGCGATCCTGTCGGATGACACGCTGGTCGATATGCTGCGCGAGAAAGGTTTCGATATCGCCCGGCGGACCGTCGCCAAGTACCGCGAGGCGCTGGGGCTGGGGTCTTCGGTCCAGCGGCGTCGTGCGCGCGCGATCGAGACCAAGGCAGCTTAGATTAGCAGTAGTTCAGGCCAAGGCTGACCAACGTCACCGTCGTCATCCTGAATTTGTTTCAGGATCCATGCCTCAGTCGAAACAGATCTGGCGGGCTTACCGATGGATCCTGAAACAAGTTCAGGATGACGCAACGGCAAGGGATATATCTTGAAAAAGCAGCCGCCGCTCCAGCCTTCCAGCCAGAGCGGGGCACTCATCGGATAGCAATCAGATCTTGCTGAGGTGCGCCGACAGATACTTGTTCATTTCGAACATCGTAACCTTGTCGCGGCCGAAAACGGCCTTGAGCTTTTCGTCGGCAACGATTTCACGCTTGTTGGTTGGGTTCTGCAAGTCGTGCTTCTTGATATATTCCCAGATTTTCGAAACCATCGCGCCACGGGTAACGGTGCCATCACCGATCACGGCTGCGAGTTCCTTCGAAGGCTTTAGTGGTGTCTGAAGCGCGTTCGGCTTTTTTTCAGCTGTTTTTGCTGGAGCTACGGCCATGGATATTTCCTCCCTACAAGTGGCACCTTCATGTGCTGCCTGAGGGGATGTCGAGCCGCCGCCCCTTCGTCAAGCACCACAGAGCGTAAAGCGGCATTTTTGCGGCGATTCATGGCGATATGGCCAAAAATCAAGGCCAGCGCACAGGCTTGTCCCCACTTGCTGCGCCGAAACGGACGCGAAACATGGCTGTTCGCTCGCTATCCGGACCGGCTTCGAAACGACGATACAGGGTAGGCGAACTAGCAATCGGGAATGATCAAACATCCTTTGCTGCAGCGATTTGCGGTCGCATTCATCATCCTCTCGCCCATCACAGCGCCCGCGGCGCTTTCATCCCCGCCGATCAATCCACGGTTCGGCTATTGTTTTAGAGGCGGCGGCACCAATTGCGTCGTCGATGGCGACACCTTCTGGATCGACGGCGAAAAAGTGAGGATTGCCGATATCGACGCGCCCGAAACGCATCCGTCGCGATGCCGCGAGGAAAAGGCGCTGGGCGAAGCGGCAACCGAGCGCCTGCACGCACTGCTCAACGCCGGATCGTTCGAGCTAACGAGCATCTCACGCGACACCGACCGCTATGGCCGCAAGCTGCGCGTCGTCGTGCGCCACGGTTTCTCGATCGGCAAGGAACTCGTCACTGAGGGTCTGGCGCGCGAATGGGACGGCGCGCGTCATCCCTGGTGTGTTTAGCCGCCCGCGACAGCCTGCTCGATCGTGCCGAAGATCGGGTGATGCCGGTCGTCGTCCATCCAGATGCGAACTGTATCGCCGCCTTTGAGGAAGGGGGTCTCGGCCTTTCCACGCAGGATGGTCTCCACGGTACGCACCTCGGCGATGCACGAATAGCCAACGCCACCCTCACTGACCGGCTTGCCTGGACCTCCATCGCCGTCACGGTTGGAGACGGTGCCGGAGCCGATGATCGTGCCGGCGCCGAGGCTGCGTGTCTTCGCCAGATGGGCGATCAACGTGCCGAAATCGAAAGTCATATCGATGCCGGCGTCCGCGCGACCAAACGGCTGGCCATTCAGATCGACGCTTAACTCGCCATGAAGCTTGCCGTCCTGCCAGCGGGTTCCGAGTGCGCTGGGCGTGACGAAGACGGGTGAGAAGGCGCTGGCGGGCTTGGACTGGTAGAAGCCGAAGCCCTTGGCCAGCTCCCCTGGAATGAGGTTGCGCAGCGAAACGTCGTTGGTCAGGCCGACCAGCCGGATTGCGGCCAATGCTTCGTCGCGTGTGGCCCCCTGAGGGACGTCACCAATGACGACGACAACTTCGGCTTCCATGTCGCAGCCCCAGCTCTCGTCGGCCAGGGGAATGTCATCGCGGGCACCGAGGAAGCCGTCCGAGCCACCCTGATAAACCAGCGGGTCATGCCAGAAACTGTCGGGCATCTCTGCGCCCCGCGCTTGCCGCACGAGCGCAACATGATTCACATAGGCCGACCCGTCAGCCCATTGAAAGGCGCGCGGCAAGGGAGCCGCCGCCAGCCGTTCGTGGAAGCGGCGCATCGGGATCGCCTCATGCGCGAGGTCGGTGGACAGCGCCTCCAGCGAAGGCGCAATCGCGTCCCAGTCGTCGAGTGCGAATTGCAGCGTCGGCGCAATATGCTGCGCCTCCGCATACCAGGCGAGATCGTCCGACACGACAACCAAACGACCGTCGCGTCCATGTTTCAAACTGGCAAGTTTCACTTTATTTTCGCTTTCGTAAAAGCTGCCCATGCCGCGTCATAATCGGGCTGGGCAGTTGCCAGGGCGTGGGCGGTGGGGAGGAAGGGCCAGCAGCTTTCGACCATGAACGCCATCGTCCCCTCTATCTTGTGCGGTTTCAGGTCCGCGTCTGTTGCCGCGCGCCAGCTGACCGCATCGGGGCCGTGCGCGTTCATCATGTTGTGCAACGATAGTCCGCCGGGTGCAAATCCTTCTGCCTTCGCATCATACGCACCGGTAATCAGCCCCATCGCTTCGGACATGATGTTGCGGTGGAACCACGGCGGGCGGAAGGTGTTTTCGGCAACCATCCAGCGCGGCGGAAAGATCACGAAATCGGCATTGGCACGGCCCGGCGTGTCGCTTGGGCTGGTCAGGACGGTGAAAATCGAGGGGTCGGGATGGTCGAAGCTCACGGTGCCGATCGTGTTGAACCGGGCAAGGTCGTATTTCCACGGCGCGAGATTGCCGTGCCATGCGACGACATCGAGTGGGCTGTGGTCGAGCGTTGTTGACCAGAGTGAGCCCATGAATTTCTGGATGAGTTCGTGGGGGGTGTCGTCGTCTTCATATGCGGCAACGGGTGTCAGGAAGTCGCGGGGGGAGGCAAGGCCGTTGGAACCGAGCGGTCCCAGCTCGGGGAGCCGGAACAGACTACCGTGGTTTTCGGCGACATAACCATAGGCAATGCCGTCGGGGAGCAAGGCGCGGAACCGGACGCCGCGCGGGACGAGACCAATCTCTCCGGGGGACAGATCGATGCGGCCCATCTCGGTCATCAGCGTCAGGCGGCCCTGCTGCGGGATGAACAGCATTTCTCCGTCGGCATTGAAGAAGGCGCGGGCGGTCATGTCGGTATCGGCGTGGTAGATGTGGACAGCAACGCCTTCCAGACTGGCTGGATCGCGATTTGCCATCATCGTGGTCATGCCGTCGATCAGGTCGGTCGGGGTTTCGGGTTTGGCCAATGGCGACCAGCGCAGGCGGTTCGGTGGAAGCGGGCTTTTATCAGTACCCGGGGCAAATTGTTGCGCAGCATTATAAGCAACATAAGGCGGGTGCGAGGCGCTTGGGTAGAGCCGGTAAAGCCAACTCCGGCGGTTCTCGTGGCGGGGCGCGGTAAAGGCCGTTCCCGACAATTGCTCGGCATATAGGCCGAATGGCGGACGCTGGGGGGAGTTCTGGCCGATAGGGAGCGCGCCCGGGATAGCTTCGGTCTGGAAATGGTTGCCGAAGCCAGACTGGTAGTTCTGGGTCAAGGTTTGCCTCCTTTGAGGCGAGCGAAGTCCCTGAGGCTGATCGTCCCTCGACTTCGCTCGGGATAAGGGGACTTCAGGCGGGCTGTTTGGTCGCGGGAATGACGCCGCGACGAACCTGATCCAACTCCAGACTCTCGAACAGTGCCTTGAAGTTCCCCTCGCCGAACCCGTCATTCCCCTTGCGCTGGATGATTTCGAAAAAGATCGGCCCAACCATATTCTCGGTGAAAATCTGCAGCAATAGCCCGCCACCAGTCTCCGGCGCGCCGTCGATCAATATGCGGCGTTTGCGCATTTCCTCGACATCATGCCCGTGACCCGGAAGCCGCGCATCGATCATGTCGAAATAGCTTTCCGGGCTGTCCTGAAACCGAATACCGTTCGCGCGCAGCTTATCGACCGTCTCGAAAATGTCGTCGGTGGCGAGCGCAAGGTGCTGGATACCCTCGCCCTTATAGTCGCGGATGAACTCCTCGATCTGGCTGTGTTCGTCCTGGCTTTCGTTGAGAGGGATGCGGATCTTGTCGTCCGGCGCGGTCATCGCTTTCGAAAAAAGGCCGGTCGATTGCCCCTCGATGTCGAAGTAGCGAATTTCACGAAAGTCGAAGATGCGCTCGTAATAATCGCCCCAATAGGCCATCCTCCCACGCTGCAGATTGTGCGTCAGATGGTCGAGCGTATGCAGGCCGACGTCATGATCGGCGGGCGTTGCACCCGGCACAGGTTCGAAATCTATGTCATAGATTGTCCTGCCGCCGCGCTGGTCGACAAGGTAGAGGTTCGCTCCACCGATCCCCTCGATCGCCGGAATGTTCAATTCCATCGGCCCGACGCGGCCCTCGACCGGCGTCGCCCCGCGTTCGACCGCAAGTTTCAGCGCAGCCGACGCATCGGCCACCCGGAACGCCATCGCGTTGGCGGACGGGCCGTGCTTGCCACGAAAATCGGCGACCTGCCCGACCGGCTCCATGTTGAGCAGGAAGTTGATATCGCCCTGGGCATAACGGCGGACGTTCTTGGACCGGTGCGTGCCGACATGGGTGAAGCCCATAGCGACGAACAGTCCGGCCAGCGCTTCGGGTTCGGAACTGGTGAATTCGACGAACTCGAAGCCATTCAGGCCCATCGGGTTGGGGACGGGGGTAGCGGGTTTTATTTCAATCGGGGTGAGATCGTTCATGTGAGTCTCCTATTCCCCCTAACTAACAACTTGCCCTAGGGGGTTCAAATCGCGCGTTTGAAAAGAGGATGACCGGTGCCGAAATTACTGTTGTTACCCGGTGACGGGATCGGCCCCGAAGTTTGCGCCGAAGTGCGTCGCGTCGCGGCGGCGCTGACCCCCGATATCGAGGTCACAGAGGCGATCTACGGCGGCGCGAGCTATGACGCGCACGGGGTCCCGCTGACCGATGAGGTCCTGGCGGCGGCATTGGCGGCGGATGCCGTGCTGCTGGGTGCAGTGGGTGGACCGCAATGGACGGGAGTGCCGCGCGCATTGAGGCCTGAGATGGGTCTGCTCAAACTGCGCAAGGAGATGGAGGTTTTTGCCAACCTTCGTCCGGCACTCTGTTTCGATGCACTGGCCGATGCGTCTTCGTTGAAGCGTGAGATCGTCGCGGGCCTCGACATCATGATCGTCCGCGAACTGACCGGCGGTGTCTATTTCGGTGAGCCGCGCGGGATCGAAACCTTGCCCGACGGCCAGCGGCGCGGGTTCGATACGCAGACCTATACGACCAGCGAGATCGAGCGGGTGGCCCGGGTCGCGTTTGAACTGGCCCGTGGGCGGAACAACCGCGTAACTTCGTGCGAGAAGTCCAACGTGATGGAATCGGGCGTGTTGTGGCGAGAGGTCGTGACCGCGCTCCACGCCGCCGAATATGCCGACATCACGCTTGAGCATATGCTGGCGGATAATGCCGCGATGCAGCTGGTACGGCGGCCTACCCAGTTCGATGTGATCGTAACCGACAATCTGTTCGGCGACATCCTGTCCGACGCCGCGAGCATGGCAACGGGGTCGCTCGGGATGTTGCCATCGGCGGCGCTCGGCGTGAAGGGCAAGCCCGGATTGTACGAGCCGATTCATGGGTCCGCGCCCGACATCGCGGGCAAGGGCGTGGCCAATCCACTGGCGGCGATCCTGTCGTTCGAAATGGCGCTGCGTTGGTCGTTCGGGCGTGGCGATGTCGCGGACCGGCTGTTCGCTGCGGTGACGCGCGCACTGGATGCGGGCGCGCGGACGGGAGACCTTGGCGGGACAATGACCACGGTTGCGATGGGCGATGCGGTGCTGACCCAACTGGCCTAGGGCGCGCTGCTTCAACGCTCGTGCGTTTGCGCCAATGCGAAACCGGCCAGATTCTGCGCCCGTGCGATCTTTTTGACGCGCGGCCATTTTCGTGTGCCCACTATCGCTGCGAACCTGTCGAAATGGTGTTGCAGATCGGCGCTCCCGCACTTCCACGCGCGACTGGCCTGCGCGACCACGACCGCTGAATCGCCCAGAAGTTCAAAATCCTCGACCCCGGATGCCAGCGCAATCTCCAGCGCGAGGATCAGCGCGAGCCATTCGGCATCGTTGTTCGTCCCATACCCAAGCGTCGGGGAGATTTGCGTCACGCCGCGCGCCACCACCGCGGCCTCCATCGCACCCGGATTGGGTCGGCATCCCCCATCGAAATAGACTTTCAACCGCTTGGGGAGCCTCGCGGGCGCTACCATGTTTCGATCAGCGACCGCAGTTCGACGATACTGGGTATCGCCAGCAGCAATCCAAACGCCACGTCGAACGTCCGCACCGCCCTCACCCGCTGTCCCCGTCGGTGGTTGCGCACATCGATCAACGTCATCACGAGTATCGACAGCCCGCAAAACGCCGTCACCGCCAGCGCGAGGCCAAGGGGTAACACCGCGATCTTTTCCGACCCACCGCCCTCGAACATCGCGTAAATCGCCATCAGCAGCAACGCCGCCCCCGCTGCCACGGCACCCGAACCCGTCGCGCGTTTGATCGTCCAGGAAGATATATAAGCCATCGCCCGCTATGTGGCTCATCGGACCGATGTTGCAAGCACGAGAGCCACACGGCTTCCCGAACAGGCGCGCAAATTCCTGTGGCGAAGCTGAACGCTCTGACCTAGCCTGCAGCCATCGACAGGGACAATGATTGCATGAAAACGAAAATTCTCGGGGCCATCAGCTTGCTCGCCCTCGCCTATCCGACTGTTGCAAATGCCGGCGCCGAACGCTTCACCGTCATCTTCGGTGGCAAGAACGTCGGCCATCTGAACGCCGAGACTACGGGCACAAAAACCGTCATCGACTATGACGTGAAGAACAACGGACGCGGCCCGACCATAGCGGAGACGATCACCGTCGATGCCCGGGGCCTGCCCGTCGCGTGGAGCGTCACCGGTGCCACCACCTTTGGCAGCAAGGTCAACGAGCAATTCACGCTGACCGGCACGAAGGCGGACTGGACCGATTCGACCGGCAAGGGCAGCAGCACGGTCCGCGAACCCAGCGTCTATATCGCACAGGGTGCCAGCCCGTACGCTTCCGGCCTCTACGCCCGCGCGCTGTTGAAGGATGCCGACAACACGATGCCCGCCCTCCCCGGCGGGACGGTCCATCTGCAAAAGGGTGAGGCGCTGACGATAACGGGCAGCCCCGGCGCGCTCCAGACGACCGCTTATACGATCAGCGGGCTGGACCTGACGCCGGACACGATCCTGCTCGATGCGCAGGGTGCGATGGTCGCCTATCTGACCCCCGATTCGATCACCATCTGTACCGGTTATGAGGGCGAGGAAAAGCGCCTGCGTGGGCTGGCGGCGAAATGGTCGACCGACCGCTATGTCTCCATCCAGCAGAAGGTCGCGCATAATTACGGCGCGCCCGTTCGCATCAAAAACGTCCGCATCTTCGACCCCGCGACCTCCGCGCTTACCGCCCCGATGTCGGTCCTCGTCCATGGCAAGGAGATCGCGGCGATCGAATCACTCGACAGCCCAGCCACCCCTGGCGAAGTCACCATCGACGGCGCGGGCGGCACATTGGTCGCGGGTCTCGTCGAAGCGCACGGCCATCTGGGGCAGGACGACGCGCTGCTCAACCTGATGGCGGGCATCACCATCGTCCGCGACATGGGCAACGACAATGCCGTGCTCGACAAACTGGTGGACGAGATGGACGCCGGGACGATTGGTGGCCCGCATGTGGTCCGCAGCGGGTTTATCGAGGGTAAAAGCCCGTTCAGCGCCAACAACGGCATATTGGTCGACAGCCAGTCCGCGGCCATTGACGCCGTCCGCTGGTACGGCGCGCGCGGATATTGGCAGATCAAGATCTACAACAGCATGAACCCGGCATGGGTGCCGGCGATGGTTGCGGAGGCGCACAGACTGGGGATGCGCGTGGCGGGGCACGTCCCCGCCTTCTCGACTGCGGACGCCATGATCGCGGCGGGATATGACGAGATGACGCACATCAACCAGTTCATGCTCGGCTGGGTGCTGAAACCGGGCGAGGACACGCGCACCCTGTTTCGCCTTACCGCGCTGCGTCGCCTGCCCGCGCTCGACCTGAACAGTGCGCCGGTCCAGCACACCATCCAGTCGATGGTCGATGGTCACAAGGCGATCGACCCGACCATCGGCATCCACGAACAACTCACCCAGAACCGCGACGGCATCGTGCCACCCGGCGCGGTCGATTATTTCGATCACATGCCCATCGGGTATCAGCGCGGCGCAAAGAAAGCGTGGATCGACGTTTCCGCCCCCGGTGACGACGCCGCCTATCGTGGTGCTTTCGACAAGATCATCGCGACCGTCGGCATGCTCCACAAACGCGGCGTGTTCATCGTGTTCGGTACCGACACCGGCGGGTCGTTCACCTATCACCGCGAGATGGAACTCTATCTGAAGGCGGGCATGACCGCGCCTGAAATCCTCAAGCGCGCAACGTTCGAGACCACGCAATATCTCGGGCAGGACCAGCGCATGGGTTCGATCGCCAAGGGCAAGCTCGCCGATTTTTTTCTCGTACCCGGCGACCCGACGAAGGATTTGAAGGCGATCAAAACCATCCGCATGGTGGTGAAGGACGGCACATTCTATTACCCGACCGAAGTTTATCCCAGCTTCGGCATCAAGCCCTTCACAACCGTTCCGAAGGTCACGCTGCCGACTGTGAGCAAAGGCTAGTCGGCGCGATTACAGGGTAAACCAAAAGGGCGGCGCGGCCTTTTGACCACGCCGCCCCTTGTTGTTCGATACCGCAAACGCAGCGTTCAGATCAGCGGCACTTGACCTGCTGGTTGTTCTGATCGACCGCGCGGCCCGCGAGCGCACCGATACCGGCACCGATCAACGTGCCAACGGTGCGCGAGCGCCCGCCGTCGATCACATTGCCCAACACGCCGCCGCCGACCGCGCCGACGATCAGGCCGGTCGTGCCATCGTTGCGCTTGCAATAATATCGGCCGTCATTGCCCCGATAGACGCGGTCGTCGGGCGCAAGCACACGCTCCTGATAATTCGGTCCGTCGCGGTAATAACGCGAAGGCTCGTAATTGGTCTCGACCCGCTCATCGTCATAGCCACCGCGTGGATCGGGACGATATCCCTGGTTCTGATAGCCACCCCCGCGATAATTCCGCGCGGCGACATAGCGGTCCACTTCGGCCCGATAATTCTGGTATTCACTGTCATAGCGACGCTGCGCCGCATTGAAGCGCGCATCGTCCTGTGGGCTTTGCGCGAGAACGGGCGTCGCCAGCGAAAGGCAAGACGTCGCGGCAATCACAGCCAGACGGGTAAAACGGCTCATATCAATCATCCTGTCCTGTTAGGTTAGCAGAGAACGGCGGTGATGGCGGATCGTTGCATAACCGGAGATGTATGGGATGTTGGGTGGGGTTCATACTCGCTGGTCTTAATTGAGGCAGCACGCCTACTCATTTGAACGTTGGGGAAACTAAAACATCGCCAACAGCAGAAAGCGTATTTTCGGGAACGCCCGAAAGTTGCTCAATCCATCTTGGAGAAAAACCGAGTCGCTCTTTCAACTCGTCGCGTTTGAACTTTCCTGCATTCAGGACCATTTCAACAACCTTGGCGAGCAATAGAGGTTGCTCCAGTGGCAAACCATCCTCTCCATCAAACGGCTCTTTCGTTCGCCAATTTTTGCGAGATATTTCTTTGTAAAGATTGGTGGTTTGCTGATCGTCAAAAATTCCAAGTGTTTTACAACGATATACCATAGCTTGGATCGACACTTTCCATCGTTGTTTCAAATCCAGAAAAGCCAGCAAACGGGGAGAATAGATTTCATTTGGAAAAGACTTACGCGGTAACAAAAAAGCGCCAGCAAATCGGTCGGCCTCTTTTTCAATTGCCTTCAATGTTTTTACATCTTCAATTTCTTCTGATCCTACCCACCGATGAAGACACAGATGTCCTAATTCGTGCGCCGCATCTAGCCGTGAACGGGCCGCGCTGTTTTTATCAGACGCCAGAAAAACGAAGGCTCGACTTCCCCTCCAGAAAGAAAACGCCTCAATTTTTTCGCCAGGAATCACAACTCGGCTGACGATTACACCTTTGGATTCCAGTAACCGAACGACATTTGATATCGGGCCAAGACCCAACCCAAAATACTCCCTGACATTCTCTGCAATATCTTCGATTTCCTCCTCGCTATAGCGATTAGAGGCCTCGGAAGCTGGCTCGTAAGAAGGAATATCCATCTTAGGATAATTAACTAATTCGTCAAAAGCAAAAGCAGTTTGCGCGAGCCAATCTGAATACGTGTCGCATGCCAAATTACGGCGCTTGGTATCTGCACCAACTTTTCGATAAAAGTTTGCACTAGCGGGACCAAATGTGGCTAATTCTCCGCGAGTAAAAAAGCCCATAGGCTGCTCCAGCGCTTCGGCAATCGCACGCATAGTTTCTGGGTCAGGCTGTTTGATACCTGCTTCATAACCTGAAATAGACTGCCGCTTAACGCCAACTTGGTTCGCTACATCGGTCTGCGTCATGCGCAGCGCGATGCGCGCTTCCAACAATCTAGCAGGAATCAAGCGCCGCCCGGAATCTTCACGGGCGGCGCTTGGAAACTGGATGATGTTGCTGTTGCTGTTATTCGCTTCCATGATCCCTCCTCCAACGCGCGATGTCCTCCTTTAGCAACCCATGATTTTCAAAATCTGTGTCTGTATTTTCAGGCGCGGGACCGCTCATTTCAATTTCGCGTGGCAAATTCATAAGATTGTCCGTGCGGTAGCTATATCCGTTGGCATGGACCGGGTCAGGAACGGACAGGTGTGCAAAATTCAGATTCTGATAACCATGCGTCAAAATCAGATGGGGTTCCCCGCTGATGGTAATTTCATCGGCAAATTCGGCCAGATCGAAAAAGGGCTGATTATTAAGTCTGCGGTTTTCGCGAAATATGACGTTGCGGGGTTGCTGAACTGGATCTGCGATTTGGCTCACGGTCAAAACAGAATGCGACGGACGAATCGCCAAATACTTTCCTGTGGGTTTCGCAAAAAACTCCCAAGAATAATCGAATGGCAGCACACCAGTTTCGATCAAGCGCACTAAGCCAAAGTCCACAGCCAGTGCGACCAGACGCCCATGCTGATATTCTGCGGATGGAGTCTGAAGCCAAGACTCCTCTTCCCACACTCGCCTTGCGGTTTGGTACGCAGTTTGCAGAGTGGTTGCGATCCTTCCTCTATATTCGAGAGGTATCTGATCGTCGATAAATTGACGAGGATTCACTTGAGTCATGGAGTAGGCATCCCGCTAATCAGCATAATGCAACCAAATGCGAAAATATGGTTGTTTTGTCAACCGGGGTTTATGCGGAACACCCCCGCCCCCCAAACATTCAACCCTGTAACGAACCACACACAGGGAATAACCAATGGCGGCACGACCCTATTGGCGCGGACAGATCCGGCTCGCGCTTGTCTCCATCCCGGTCGAAATCTTTTCCGCAACCAAAAGCGGCGCGGCGGTGGCGTTTCACCAGATATACGAACCGACCGGACAGCGCATCAAATACGAGAAAACCGTGCCCGGCATCGGCCCGGTCGATGTCGACAAGATCATCAAGGGCTTTGAATATGAAAAGGGCGAATACGTCCTGCTCGATGAAAAAGAGATCGAGGGCGTCAAGCTGGAGAGCAAGAAGACGCTCGAGCTGACGCAGTTCGTCGACAGCAAGGACATCGACGCGATCTATTTTGAAAAGCCCTATTACGTCGTCCCCGCCGACGATCTGGCCGAGGAAGCGTTCATCGTGTTGCGCGAAGCCCTGCGCCGCTCGCACAAGATCGGGCTGGGTCAGCTTGCCATGCGCGGCCGCGAATATGTCGTCAGCCTGAAACCATGCGGGCGCGGCATCGTCATGGAAACGCTGCGTTATTCCGATGAAGTCCACAAGGCGGCAAGCTATTTCCGCGACATCCCCGACACCACCCCCGACGAGGATCTGCTCGACCTCGCCAACACGCTGATCGACAAGAAATCGGGCAAGTTCGACGCCA
>JAQGKX010000043.1 GCA_028289885.1 Sphingomonadales bacterium | reverse complement strand
ATATCGGCAAGAATATCGTCGGCGTCGTGCTGCAATGTAACGGCTATGAGGTCATCGATCTCGGCGTGATGGTGCCGTGGACGAAAATTCTCGAAGCCGCGAACGAGAACGACGCCGACATGATCGGGCTGTCGGGGCTGATCACGCCCTCGCTCGACGAGATGGTGACGATGGCCGAGGAGATGCAGCGTGCCGGGTTTACCATGCCGCTGCTGATTGGCGGCGCGACGACATCGAAGGTCCACACCGCGATCCGGATTGCGCCTGCTTATTCCGGGCCGGTTATTCACGTGTTAGACGCGAGCCGCGCGGTCGGCGTCGCATCCACCCTGTTGTCGGACACCCAGCGCGACCCGTTCGTGGCGCAGACGCGGGCCGATTACGACGCCGTGCGGATCGCGCGAGAGGGCAAGGGGCAGAACGCCTTGCTGCCGATTGCCGACGCGCGCGCGAATGCCTTTCCGGCAGATTTCACCAATCCCGTTCCTGCGCCGTTGCAGCCGGGCGTTCATTCGTTTCAGGATTGGCCGCTCGAGGATCTGCGTGAGATCATCGACTGGACGCCTTTCTTCCGCGCGTGGGAACTCGCTGGAAATTATCCAGCAATCCTGACCGATGAAGTCGTCGGCGAAAGCGCAACCGGGCTGTTCGCCGATGCACAGGCGATGCTCGACCAAATCATCGCCGAGAAATGGCTAACCGCAAAAGGTGTGGCTGGCATTTGGCCCTGCCGCCGCGACGGCGACGATGTGGTGATCGACGCCCATGGTGATTTTGGGGACACGCGTATCCCGTTCCTCCGCCAGCAGATCGCCAAGCGCGAGGGCCGCCCCAACATGTGCCTTGCCGACTTCATAAACCCGGCGGGCGACTGGATCGGCGGCTTCGCAGTCACCGCCGGACACGGGATCGAGCCGCATCTGGCACGGTTCAAGGCCAATCACGACGATTACAGCGACATATTGCTGAAAGCCTTGGCCGACCGCCTCGCCGAAGCCTTTGCCGAACGCCTGCACCAGCATGTCCGCAAGACACTCTGGGGCTATTCCCCCGATGAACAGCTAACCAACGAAGCGCTGATCAAGGAACAATATCGCGGCATTCGACCCGCTCCGGGCTATCCTGCGTGTCCCGACCACAGTGGCAAGCCAGTGTTGTTTGAACTGCTCGATGCGACCAATGCGACGGGGATCACGATGACCGAATCCTTTGCCATGATGCCCACGGCGGCTGTGTCGGGCTATTATTTTGCCCATCCGGACAGCAGCTATTTCGGCGTTGCGCGGATCGGCGAGGACCAATTGGCCGATTATACCGTGCGGCGCGGGGTCGATGCCGATGTTGCGCGGCGCTGGTTGCGTCCCAATTTGGACTGATCCGCGCGACATTGGGGTCTGCGCGACCCGTCCGATTTCTGTAAGCCCGGTGCAGTAAACGAGGCGGAAGAAAACATGGCAGATCGCGTGAACCCGGCAAAACTGGCAATCCTGTCGTTTCTGGCCCTCGCGGTTCCGGCGTCGGCGGTGGGAGCCGGTCCTTTCTCAATTCCTGAGAACGGTCGAACGTTCTACCGGCTGGACGACGCTATTAAGGCATTGGGTGGCAGCGGCGGCACCATCGTTGTCGCGCCGGGCACCTATCATGAATGTGCCGTTTTCAGCGGCGGTGTGCTCAGTATACGGGCCGAAACACCGGGCAGCGCAATCTTCGACGGCGTCGCCTGCGAGGGCAAGGCCGCACTGGTCCTGCGCGGCCTTAGCGCGGAGATCGACGGGCTGGTCTTCCAGAACATCCATGTCCCCGATCAGAACGGATCGGGCATCCGCCTCGAAAAGGGCGACCTCCACGTCACCCGCACCACCTTCCGAAATTCGGAACAGGGCATATTGTCCGCCGACGATGCGAGCGGTGCCGTCGCGATCGATCATTCGACATTCTCCGGGCTGGGTGGCTGTCCGAACGGCCAGTGCTCGCACTCGCTCTATATCGGTGACTATGGTTCGCTGACGGTTAGCAAGGTCCGCTTCGAACGCGGGACCGGGGGACATTATCTAAAAAGTCGGACGGCACGGGTCAGCATCGTCGATTCCAGCTTCGATGATTCGAACGGCAAGGCGACCAATTACATGATCGACCTGCCCGAAGGATCCGTCGGCACGATCGCCCGCAACACGTTCGTCCAGGGCAAGGACAAGGAAAACCATTCAGCCTATATCGCGGTCGCCGCCGAACATCGCGGGCATCCCAGTGCGGGCCTGATCGTCGAGGGCAACAGCGCGTCGCAAGCACCCGGCGTGACGTGGCCAAGCGTGTTCGTCGCCGACTGGAGCCACGAACCCTTGAAGGTCGGAACCAACAAACTGGCGTCGGGCATCAGGACTTTCGAAACGCGCTGATCATCGCGGCATATCCAAACGGAACGCGCCGCCCTATTGCGACCGCGTCCGTGGAGATTTGCATGAAGGCCTTTCGTTTCTGGCTCGCCGCGTCGTTGGCGATTGTGTTGGCCTTGCCTGCGGCCGCACGGCCGACACATATCCAGCCGCGTCTCGTTGCCGAAATTGCCGAGCCAGCGCCGGCTTCCAGCGTGACGATCGCGCTCGACATGCGGACCGAAAAAGGCTGGCATGGCTATTGGAAAAACCCGGGCGAGGCGGGCCTGACATCGCGTTTCGCGTGGGAGTTGCCGAAGGGCGCGAACATTGGGGCCCCGGCCTACCCGGTCCCGCATGTCCTGAACATCGCTGGACTGACGAACTATGTTTTCGAAGCCGATCACGCGTTGTTGTTCACGTTGAAGATACCGGCAGGTCTGTCGTCGGGTGCCGCCATGCCGATCCGTGTCGCCGCTGACTGGCTGGCCTGCACCGATCAGGTCTGCGTTCCCGAACGCGGGAATTTTGCGCTCGACCTGAAGATCGGTTCGGGGGCGATTACCAATGGCGCGCAGTTCGATGGCTGGCGGGCGAAGCTGCCGACGCCACTCGGATCCGTCGTGAACTTCGAGCGAGTCGGCGACCGGTTGCGGCTTGCCGTGCCTTATCCGGCAGCCGCCGACGCCTCCGCACCACACTTTTATCCGAACGACAATGGCGTGATCATCGATGCCGCGCCGCAGACGTTCAGCCGTGTGGGTGACATGCTGATCGTGGGCCTGACTTCGGCACAAAATGGTGCGGGCGTTCCGGCGGGCGTGCTGTCAATTGGTGGCCGTGGTCTGGAAATTGCGCCACGATTGGGCGCGGTTCCACGCGATGGTCAACCCCTCGACGGCAAGTCCAATAGCAGCGGGTCGCTCGGTACGATCCTGATTGCCATCGGCGGCGCGCTAATCGGCGGCTTGATCCTAAACATCATGCCTTGCGTCTTCCCGATCCTGAGTTTGAAGGCGCTGTCGCTGGCCAAGGCCGGTGGGAATGCCAATCCTGAGGAGGAACGCACGGCGCGGCGTGACGCGCTGGCCTATACGGCGGGAGCGGTCGCGGTTTGCGTGGCGCTGGGTGGGGCCATTTTGGCGCTGCGAGCCGGGGGGAGCGCGGTTGGCTGGGCTTTCCAGTTGCAGGACCCGCGCGTGATCATCGTGCTGTTACTGCTGGTTGTAGTGATCGCCCTGAACCTTGCCGGACTGTTCGAACTGCCGACGATCGGTGGCGGGATCGCATCGCAAGGCAATGGCTTCATGACTGGCGCGCTGGCGGCGTTCATCGCCACGCCTTGTACCGGACCCTTCATGGGCGCGGCCTTGGGGGCGGCGCTGGTGCTGCCGCCTGCCGCTGCGGTCGCGGTGTTCGCCGGGCTGGGGCTGGGGCTCGCGCTGCCCTTCCTCGCGCTTGGGTTCATACCCTCGCTGCGTCGGATGTTACCGAAGCCCGGTCTGTGGATGGTGACGATGCGGCGCATCCTGAGCGTGCCGATGTTCCTCACGGCGCTCGGGCTGGCGTGGCTGCTTGGGCGACAGGCGGGGGTCGATGCGCTGGTGCTCGGGCTTGGGCTGGCGCTGTTTGCGGCGCTCGGTTTCTGGTGGACGGGCTTGCGGCAGGCTGGCGGCAGGAGCGGGCTGGCCATCGGGATGCTGGCCGCAGTTTCCGCAGGCGCGATCGGCGTGGCGGTGGTGCCGCAAAATGCTCCGGCCTCCGCTGCCACGGTGGATGCACTGAAATCGGAACCGTTTACCGAGGCGCGGTTGGCGGCGTTGCGGGCTGCGGGACGCCCCGTGTTCGTCTATTTCACGGCCGACTGGTGCCTGACGTGCAAGGTCAACGAACGCGTTGCCATCGACCAAGCCGAAGTTGCGGCGGAATTCGCTAGGGCCAAGGTCGCGACGCTGGTCGGCGACTGGACCCGGAGCGACCCCGTGATCGGGCGCTTCCTGAATGCGCAGGGGCGATCGGGGGTGCCGCTCTACCTGTTCTACCGGCCGGGCGTGGCGGCTCCCTTGGTCCTTCCGCAAGTCCTGACGCCAGCGACGCTGACGGCGCTCACTTCTTCCTGAAGACGCGCTTTCCGCCGATCCATGTCTCGTTGACTTTGGTTGCACGGACGGCAGAGGGAGACCCCTCCAGTGGGTCGTGATCGACGAGGATGAAGTCGGCGCGATAACCGGCGGCGAGGCGACCGAAGCGGTCCTCGGCGAATTCTGCATAGGCCGCGCCCGTCGTAAACGCCGCCAAGGCCTGTTCGCGCGTGATGATTTCCTGTGGTTGCCAGCCGCCGAACGGTTGCCCGTCTGCTCCTTCCCGGCTGATCGCGGCGGCGATGCCGGGGAAGGGGTTGCTGCTCTCAACCGGAGTATCCGACCCGAACGCCAGATGCGCGCCGTTGGTCAGCATCGACTTCCACGCATAGGCTCCGGCAAGGCGAGTGGCACCGAGACGTGCCTCTGCCATCGTGCGGTCGCTGGTCTGGTGGACGGGCTGCATCGACGCGACGATGCCGTTCTTGCCGAAGCGTGGCAGGTCTACGGGATCGACGATCTGGGCATGTTCGATTCGCCAGCGCCGGTCGCCCTTGTAGGTCGGCGCAAGGTCCTCGATTGAGGACAGAACCTCATCATTGGCGCGGTCGCCGATGGCGTGGACCGCAACCTGAAACCCGTCCATGGCGGCGCGGCTCATCAGGTTTTTCATCTTGGCGTCGTCCATGAAGCACAGACCGCTGTCAGTCTGCTTGTCGGCATACGGCTTCTTCAGGCAGGCTCCGCGCGAGCCGAGCGCGCCATCAGCAAAAAGTTTGACGCCGCCCATGCGCAAATGTTCGCCATAGAGCCACGGTGTGGGCTCGCCCGCAGCGATGGTCAAAGTTGGTTCAATGCCGAGCGCATAGGAAAAGATGCGGACTGCCAGACGCCCGGTATCGCCAGCGCGGCGATAGGCGTTCCAGTCATCGACGCTTGTACCCATGTCGGCGACACTGGTGATCCCGAGCCCGAGGAAAAAGTCCTGCGCCTTCGAGAAGGCGAGGTCGCGGTCTTTCGACGTCGGGGCGGGGATGACTTTGGTAATCAGGGCGCGAGCGGCGTCGACGAACAGGCCGCTGGGCTTTCCTGCGGCCATTTCGATCCGTCCACCCGCAGGCGTCTTTGTCGTGGCCGTAACGCCCGCCGCAGCCATCGCCGCGGCATTTGCAAGACCCGAATGACTGTCGACGCGCATCAGCCAGATCGGGCGGTCACCTGCAAGACCGTCAAGGTCGGCGGCAGTCGGAAAGCGACCGAGTCCCCACTTCTCCTGATTCCATCCGCCGCCCAATATCCAGTGGCGATCGGGATGCGCGGCGGCGTAGGCAGCGATCTTAGCCTTGGCCTGATCGAGCGAGACCGTGTCCGACAGATCGACCGTCAGCCCGCTGAAGCCGAGGTCCATGATATGAACATGCGCGTCGATCATGCCGGGGAGCAGCGTTTGCCCCTTGCCATCGAGCCGCCATTCGGGCCGTTCGGGAGCCTTGTCGCCGCGCTGGACGAGTTTGCCGACCCGCCCTTCGGGCGTGATGGTGAGGCCGCTGAAACGGACGACCTTGCCCTGCGCGTCGAGGGTTATGCCATTGACGTTATCTACCCAGCCATCGGCGACGGCGGGCGTCGCGGCAGCGAGAGCTAGCGACAAAAAAGCACATTTCAGCCGAACCGGGGCCGTGGCGCGCCAAGCGGGGTGATTTTGTTTGCGAGTCATTTTATCTCGATGCCAGAACGCGTCGCGCGAGAACAGGACTTCGCGCGAAGCCTGGCCAGGCGTGTCCCTGAACGGACACTAATGGCCTTGTGACGGTTGTATCGAAGGTGAAATCATCTCTCTAGGAATCTCGTTTGCCTATCTTTGCCAGTGAAACTAGCGACACCGCCGATCTTGTTGCGACCCGCGATGCTCTTCGAGACAGCGATGCGCGGTTCCGTGTCCTGGCCGATGCTATGCCGCAGATGGTGTGGTCGACGCTGCCGGACGGTTTTCACGATTATTACAACGCGCAATGGTATGCGTTCACTGGCGTTCCCACCGGATCGACCGACGGCGAAGGCTGGAACGACATGTTCCATCCCGACGATCAGGCCGAAGCATGGCAGCGGTGGAGCCACTGCCTTGTCACCGGCGAACCCTATGAAATCGAATACCGGCTTCGTCACCGGAGCGGTGATTACCGCTGGGTGCTTGGCCGTGCCTTGCCGATACGCGACGCCAACGGAAGGATTACGCGCTGGCTGGGAACGTGCACCGACATCCACAACGCGAAGCGCAATGCCGAGCAGAATGAAATTCTCAGTCGGGAATTAAGCCACCGGATCAAGAATATCTTTGCGGTGATCGGTGGGTTGGTCGGTCTGTCAGCCCGGCGGCATCCGGAAGCCATGCCCTATGCGCGTGAACTCCAGTCGCGGATATCTGCACTGGCGCGGGCTCATGAATTCGTCCGACCGCATAGTGAGCAGTCGGCTCCGCTGATAACCGAATCGACGCTGCATGCGATGCTGCGTGACCTGTTCGCCGCTTATCCGGCATTGAGCGAGGGACGCCTGATCATCACCGGCGATGATTTGAGGGTAGACGATCGCGGTGCGACGCCGGTTGCGCTGGTGTTCCACGAACTGGCGACCAATGCAGCGAAATACGGTGCCTTGTCGGTGCCGGATGGCGAGGTGAGCATCGTATCGACGGTCGACAACGGTGCGGTCAGTGTAAGTTGGGTGGAACGGAAAGGCCCCACGCTCGCTGGGCCGCCCGCGCGCCAGGGATTCGGATCGCTCCTCGCCGAAATGAGCATCGTCCAGCAATTAGGGGGCGAACTCCAGCGCAACTGGAATCATGAAGGACTGGCTGTATCGATGAAGATTCCGGCTGGTCGGCTAACCCGGCTCAACGAATAGCCGTCAGCCAAAAAGGCGAAGGCTCGCAGGGGGGACCGCCGCGGCATCGCCCTTTTTGACCCGCAACGCGTACTGGACGGCGGCGGTCACTTCTTCGAGGTCGGTCGGCTTCGTCAACACGCCGATCGTTCCCGCAATGCCGTTCCCCAATACGCGTGGGTTCGCCGTGATGAACAATACGGTCGCCTGATGTTCGCCGCTCAGGCACTTGCCGATTTCAGGACCGGTAAGGCCGTCGCGCAAGTTCAGATCGACCAGCGCGAGGTCGGGCTTAAGCGTTGCGAGTTCCAGCGCCGTCGGCATGTCGGGAGCGATGCCGACCGATATGTACCCCAGATCCTCAAGGATCGCCTCGAGCTCCATTGCGACGAGTATCTCGTCTTCAACAATGAGGATCCGGGCGGGCATGGCGGGCAAGGTCTTTCTTCGATCTAAAGTTATAACTCAGATAAACAAAAACCGCGTCAATATGTTCCTGAAAACTGACAGAAGTTAATCGACAATAATTATTTTTTAAGGCGGCGAACCAATGCACTGGTGTCCTGACGACCCCCGCCCATTGCCTGCACCTCGGCAAAAAATTGGTCGGTCAGCGCAGCAACGGGAAGCGTCGCGCCGTTGGCTCGCGCTTCGTCGAGCGCCAGTCCTAGATCCTTGCGCATCCAATCCACCGCAAATCCAAAATCGAATTCGTCCTTTACCATAGTCGCCCATCGATTGGTCATCTGCCAGCTTCCCGCCGCCCCGCCGGATATCGATTCGAACACGCGGTCGAGGTCTAGTTCGGCTGCCTGTGCGAACCGCATCGCCTCACTCAAGGATTGCAACGTTCCGGCGAAGGCGATCTGGTTACACATTTTGGTGGTCTGCCCCGCGCCTGCCTGGCCGACATGGACGATGCGGCTTGAATAATGCCTCATGAACGGCGTGGCTGCGGCAAGTGCCTTGTCCGAACCGCCACACATGAGTGTGAGCGTACCGTTGACCGCGCCGACCTGACCGCCGGTGACGGGTGCATCGACGCTGAATATGCCTAGGTCCTTGGCTTCGACTGCAAGCTGGCGCGCGATTTTGGCCGATACGGTGGTGTGATCGACGAACACCGCGCCCTTTGTCATTGCCCGGAATGCGCCGTCGCGACCGAGCGTGATCGATGCCAGATCGTCGTCGTTGCCGACGCAACTGATGACCGCCTCGACGTCCCGGGCCGCCTCCGCTGGGCTGTCCACGGCGCGCCCGCCATAGTCCGCGACCCAGGCATCGGCCTTTGCCCGGGTGCGGTTATAGACCGTCAGTTCATGACCCGCGTTCGCCAGGTGTTTGGCGAGTTGCCCGCCCATGACGCCAAGCCCGATGAATGCCAGCTTTGCCATTTTTCGATTGTCCGATGGTCGTTGCGGTCGCGTATTTGCGAAGGTCTCCATATCGGCTAGGGGGCGTCACTGAAATGGCCAGTGCAACAAAAACTTTCGCCCCCGTCGTAACCCTCGCCGATATTCGTGCTGCAGCATCACGGATCGGCGGCAAGGTGGTGCGAACGCCGACGCTTCACAGCCAGACGCTTTCGAAGCTGACCGGCGCCACGGTTTACCTGAAGTTCGAAAATCTGCAGTTCACGGCGGCCTATAAAGAGCGCGGCGCGTTGAACAAATTGCTGTTGCTTGGTGAGCATGCCGTGAAATCGGGGGTGATCGCGGCGTCGGCAGGCAATCATGCGCAGGGCCTCGCTTATCATGGCGCGCGGCTTGGAGTGCACGTGACGATCGTGATGCCGGTGACGACGCCGACGACCA
>JAQGKX010000045.1 GCA_028289885.1 Sphingomonadales bacterium | reverse complement strand
ATTGCCAATCCATTGCTCGACGGCGTCTCGATGAAGGGTGCCAAGGGCGTCATCATCTCGATCACCGGTGGCGAGGACATGCGCCTGATGGAAGTCGACGAAGCGGCCAGCCACATCAAGGAACTGGTCGATCCCGATGCCAACATCATCTGGGGTTCGGCGTTCAACAACTCGCTGGACGGCAAGATTCGCGTTTCGGTCGTTGCAACGGGGATCGAAGCCGAAGCATCGGCAATGCCCGAGCCAGCGCGCGTATTCGCGTTTCCCGGTTTCAAAAAACCTGCTGACGCTCCAGCCGCGACTGCTCCTGCTGCATCGGCCGCTCCCGTCGCTGCTGACGATACCGCTCCCGAACTGGTCGTCGAGGCGCCGGAACCCGCCGAGGTCCCGACCTTTGTCGACACCGCCGTTGCGGCAGACGATGAATTGTTGCTGGACACCGGCACGATGCTCGATGCCGAAGTGACCGGCGATCCGCTTGCCGATCTCGACCCTTCACCAAAGGCCGGCAGCCGCTGGCTTTCGGCTCCCGAACCCGAGCCTGCGGCCGTGAAGGCTCCAACGCCCGGCGGCGGCACGTTGTTTGAACGCATGTCGAACATCGCGCGTGGTTCGGCAAAGGTCGATACTGCCGCCGAAACTTCGAAAGACCCGCTGGACATTCCAAGGTTCCTAAACCGACAAAACAACCAGTAAATCGGTAATCTTTTCTACTTTTTGGACATTTGACAGGGCCGGTTCGTCTTTATGGCGAACCGGCCCGGCGCACTCGCGCTTAGCTAGCGCTTGCCCCGACGGGCAGTCGTCCGGTATCCCGGCACAATAATGACAATCAAGCACATCCTCCGTCCGTCACTGAATCGGACGGACCACGCGTCGCTGACCCTTGCCCTCGCGATTTCAGCAATGGTTTCGGGTTCGGCTGTGAGCCAGACTATCGGGAATGCGCGGCCCTTGCTGCCGTTGACGTCGGTGCCTGCCAGCGTTGGTCCTGCCGATCCCGCCGACATGCTCTCCATGCACCTGCGCACGCTGGCGATTGCGCCACGCAGCCTGTCGGCGCTGCTCGGAGCGGGGCAGTCCGCGCTTGCGATCGGCGATGCCAACGCCGCGCTGGGGTTTTACGCGCGCGCCGAACAGGTCGATGCACGGAGCGGATTGGCGAAGGCGGGACTGGCCTCTGCTCTCGTAATGCTCGAACGCGCCGACGATGCGCTGCCACTGTTTGCGCAGGCGGTGTCGCTCGGCATGCCTGAAGCCGACCTTGCGGGCGATCGGGGGCTGGCTTACGATCTGCGCGGTGACTCCCGGCGGGCGCAGCGCGATTATGCGCTGGCCCTGAAGCGGCGACCCGATGACGAGACCACGCGCCGCTATGCCCTGTCGCTCGGGATTTCGGGCGATCGAGCGGAGGCGCTGAAAATGCTCGACCCACTGTTGCGCAAGCAGGACCAGAGCGCGTGGCGGGCGCGCGCGTTCATCCTGGCAATGACTGGGGACGTTCCGGGCGCGAACGGCATTGCGCGACAGGTGATGCCCGCCAATCTTGCGTCGACCATGTCTCCGTTCCTTGCGCGCTTGCCGCAGTTGAACGCAGCCGACAAGGCGCACGCCGTCGATTTCGGTACCATGCCGTCGGCGGGCACGAACATGGCTTCGGTCGAGATTGGCGATCCATTCCATGCCATCGGGGCGGGCGGGTCGGCCAGTGTTTTGCCCAGCGCTTCTGACGGGTTGATCCCCGCAGGAAGGCCGCTTGGAACACGGGTGGCGCAGGCCAATGACGTACCAGCGGACCGCGCGCTGCCGCCAATAGCCCGAGAGCCAAGACCGCGACGGGCGATGCGGATGACGCCTTCGACGCCGACTGTGTTGGCGCAGGCTGCTCCCAAGGACATAATGCCGACACCCGGATTTTCGACCGTGACCCCGCAAGTCCTGAAGCAGCCGGAGCGGATGGTCAGCAATCAGGGCGCCTTCAATCCTTTCGGGGTTCCGGCTGCGCATGCCGCCCCGGTCGTCGTGGCTCCGGTTTCTGCTCCGGTTCCGTCGGTCGCAGCAGCCACGACGCCCGCGTTCGAAACGACACCTAGATCAGTCATTTCGACCCCAGCAATCGAGCCGTTGGACAAGCCGGCATTCGAGACGGCACCCCGGCCATCACAGGCCGCGCCAACTGGCCAGCTGACGAACACGCCGGCATTTGAAACTGCTCCCCCGCCCGTGCGAACGGCCTTGATCGGGCCGCCCGTCACGGGAGGCAGCCCGACACCCGCCCCGAATCGTTCACCCACGACCGCGCTGGTCGTGCCGCCGATGTCGCGCCTTGCGTCCATCCTCGCCGGATTGACGCCCGAGATGGAAAGTGCCGCGGTCAAACTGCCGACAGCAGCCGAAGCGAAAGCGGCCCGGCGTCTGGCGCAGCGCAAGGCAGCAGAAGACGCCGCCGTTGCAGCAGACCTGAAGGCGGAGAAGGAAGCCAGGGCCGCCGAACTCGCCGAACTGAAGCGCAATCCCGCGCGGCTGTGGGTGCAGGTCGCGACCGGCAATAATGAGCGCGGATTGCCGACCACCTGGAGCCGTATTCGCGACGATAACGAGGCCGCGCTGAAAGGTCGCAGCGCGTGGAGCGTACCGTTCAAGGCGACCAACCGACTTCTGGTCGGGCCGATGAAATCGCCGACCGAGGCGCGCGCCCTGGTCAACGCGCTCGCAAAAAATGGCGTGTCGGCTAATAGCTTCAGCAGCGAGGCCGGTCAGGAGGTATTCCGGGTCGGCGGCAAGTGAGCGCCAAGGCTCCTTACGCCAGCGACCCGCTGATCAGTCGCGGGCGTCAGCATTTCGAGGTTATGGGCGAGACACGCGGGCCACGCACTGTGTTCCAGCGCGACCGCGACCGGATCATTCATTCGATCAGTTTCCGGCGGTTGCGGCATAAGACGCAGGTGTTCGTCGCTCCCGATGGCGACCATTTCCGCGTTCGGCTGACCCACAGTCTCGAAGTTGCGCAAATCGCACGGACCATGGCGCGGGCGCTCGGGCTGGACGAGGATCTGACCGAGGCGCTGGCGCTGGCGCACGACATCGGCCACCCGCCGTTCGGCCATGCCGGGGAATATGCCCTGAAAGCCGCGATGGGTGACGCTGGTGGCTTCGACCATAATGGCAATACTTTGCGCGCGGTGATGGCGATCGATTCACCCTATCCGCGCTTTTCCGGGCTGAACCTTAGCTGGGAGGCGCTGGAAGGACTGGCCAAGCACAATGGCCCGGTCGTGCACCCGGGCTGGGCACTGGCCGAGGCCGATCAGACGTTTCCGCTGGACCTGTCGAGCCATGCTTCACTGGAGGCGCAGGTCGCGGCGATTGCCGACGATATTGCCTATGATAACCACGATATCGACGACGGCCTGCGCGCCGGGTTGCTCGACCGTGATGCGCTCATGACGATGCCGTTCGTGGCGCGGCGCTGGGACGAGGTGTTGCGGCGCTATCCCGATGTCGCCCCGGCGCGGCTGATGCCCGAACTCATCCGCCAGCAGATCGGCGCGATGGTCAATGATGTGCTGGTGACGACGCGCGCACGGATCGCCGAGCTCCGGATAGCGACCGTTGATGACGTTCGGGGTGCCGGGATAACGATCGCTGGCTTTTCGGACGAGATGAAGGCAGACGAACGACTGTTGAAGCGGTTCATGTACGCCGAACTATATCACCATCCTGTGCAACTGGCGGTTGCCGAGCAAGCCGAGCGTGTCATTACCGGGCTATTCGCGGCTTATAGCGGTGACGCGTCGTTGCTCCCGGATGGCTGGCGCGCAAGGCTTCCGGCAGCCGAACCGGGTCGGAGTCGGCATATCGGGGATTTTATCGCCGGGATGACCGACAGGTTCGCAATCAAATGTTATCGGCAGGTGGTAGGTCCGATCGATCTGCCGGAGGGGTTCTGACAATCGCGTCTGGCATGAACATTAAGTCATGAACGCGAAACCAGCACGATAAAGGCCCGATGGTATAATGCGGTCGACCGACTTGCGTATGGCGCGCGATTACTTAGGCTGAGACGATATGGGCCGAAAAATACTCATCATCGAAGACGATGCCGAAACGCGCGCCTTTGTCGCAAAAGGTTTGGGCGAACATGGTCATGTCGTCGATCAATCGGCGGACGGGCGCGATGGGCTGTTCATGGCGTCGGACGGCAGTTACGACCTGATCGTACTCGACCGGATGCTGCCGGGCATGGATGGTCTGGGCGTACTTCGCGCGCTGAGGGCGGCGGGTGTCGTTACCCCGGTGCTGACCTTGTCCGCGCTGGCATCGGTCGATGACCGGATCGCCGGGCTTGAGAGCGGTGCCGACGATTATCTGGTCAAGCCGTTTGCCTTTTCCGAACTGCTGGCCCGCGTCAATGCGTTGTTGCGGCGGGCCGACGGTCGCACGGGCGGCGCTGTCGAAACGCGGCTGACGGTTGGCGATCTCGACATCGACCTGCTGTCGCGGACGGTGAAGCGCAGCGGGCGGACGATCGAACTGAAGCCGCGAGAATATGCCCTGCTCGAATATTTTGCGCGGAACAGCGACCGGGTTGTGACGCGAACGATGCTGCTGGAAAGCGTCTGGGATTATCATTTCGACCCCGCGACTAACGTCATCGACGTCCATGTCAGCCGCCTTCGCAAGAAACTCGACGAGGGCTTCGATGATTCACTGCTCCATACCGTACGCGGTGCCGGATATCGGCTCGCCGCCAGTTGAAGGGTTTTCGCATTCCTACGACGGCGCGGGTCGCGCTGTTGTCGATCCTTCTTGCGCTGCTGACCAATTTCGCGCTGCTCGGCTTTATTCGCGTGACGACGCAGGACGATGCGATGGCGACGATGCGGTTGCGCGTATCCAGTGACGCCGACGTGCTGCGCGACACTGCGGCATCGGGAAACCGAACGGCGCTGACTGCCGCGATCCTCGACGCGATCCACGACGACCCGCATGTTTTTGTCGGCCTGATCGATGGACGAGGCCGGGTCGCGGTCGGCAACATCACGCGCGATCAACTGCCCTTGCGGCTGGCCGATATGGATTTTCACAGTGCAGACGTGCATCGCTCGCCGCATAGCCATGTCGTATCGGTCGGTTACACGATCCGGCCTGCGCCCAGCGGCGAATGGATCGTCAGCGGGCGCGAATTCGATCAGCATCTGGCACTGCAGGATACGCTCGAGCGCTCGCTTTTTCTCGCGTTGATCCTGTCGATCGCAATGGGTGTCGTTAGCGGAGCCCTGATCGCGCGCTATGTGGGATCGCGCGTCGAAACGATCGCGCGGGTCGTCGATGAGGTCGGCGCGGGCGACCTGTCGCGGCGGGCGCTGGTCGGGAAAAGCGGCGACGCGTTCGATCAATTGTCGTCGCGGATCAATTCAATGCTCGACCGCCTCGCCCTGTTGATGGCCGAATTGCGGATGCTGACCGACACGCTGGCGCATGATTTGCGATCGCCGGTCGGGCGGTTGCGGGCGCGGATCGAAGCGGCGTTGACTGTTACCGACGAGGGGCAGCGTGACCAGTTGCTGGGAGGCGTGTTGGCCGAGGCGGATAATCTGACGCGGATGTTGACGACGGTGCTCGAGATCGGCCGTTCGGAGGCGCAAACGGCGCGCAGCCAGTTCCTCGACCTCGATCCGGCAGCGTTGATCGCCGAACTGGGGGAGATGTACGAGCCGCTTGCGGAAGAGAAAGGCGTTGCCCTGTCGGTGGATGCGATGCCGATGAAGATGGTTTCGGCACATCGGCAATTGCTGGCGCAGGCGTTGAGCAATCTTGTCGACAATGCGTTGTCCTATGGCGCTGGAGCCGCGGTCTCGCTGTCGGCTTTCGATGCTGGCGGGTTCGTCCGGCTGACTGTGGCAGATTCGGGGCCGGGCATTGCGACGAGCGACATGGCGGAGGCGCGGCGGCGCTTCGGGCGGCTCGATGCGTCGCGCGGAAAACCGGGTGCGGGCCTTGGGCTATCGCTGGCCGAAGCGGTTGCTCACCTTCACGGCGGGCGGCTCGAACTTGCCGATAACGGGCCGGGGCTGTCGGCAACGCTGATACTTCCCCGGTAGCGCTGGCGCACCACGCTTTGGGGCGATAAGACAGGAATATGCGTTCAGTCTTTTTGCGCGTCCTGCGCTTCGTTTCCGTATTTTCCCTCGCCATCACAGGAATTGCCGCCGAAGCGCGCGCGCCTGCGAAACCGGCTGTCGCTGCTGCACCCGCCGCTGCGCCGGTGCCGTGGCTATACCGGGGCAGCGACATTCCGCCCGACAAGGAGTGGATTTTCGGCGAACTGCCCAACGGTCTGCGCTACGCCGTCCGTCGCAACGGGGTTCCGCCGCATCAGGTGTCGATCCGCGTCGCCATCGACGCCGGGTCGCTGATGGAGCGGGAGGGTGAGCGCGGGTTTGCCCATTTCAACGAGCATCTGAGCTTTCGCGGATCGCGCTACGTACCCGATGGTGAGGCAAAACGCCTGTGGCAGCGACTGGGTGCGACGTTCGGTTCGGACACCAATGCCTCCACCACGCCGACCCAGACGATCTATAAACTCGACCTGCCGAGCGCCACCGCAGCCGGTCTGGACGAGAGCGTCAAGATCCTGTCGGGCATGATGGCCGCGCCTGAACTGACGCAGGCCGAAGTCGACGCCGAACGTCGCACGGTGCTTGCCGAATTGCGCGAGGGCAGCGGCCCGCAACAGCGGGTCGGCGATGCGACGCGGCAATTGTTCTTCGCCGGGCAACGATTGGGGCAGGGCTCGCCGATCGGGGATATCGCCTCGCTGAACGCCGCAACCGTGCCCGCGTTGCGCGAGTTTCACGACCGCTGGTATCGGCCAGAACACACCCTCGTCGTCATTGCTGGCGATGCCGATCCGGCGATTTTCGAAGCGCTGATCAAGCGATATTTCAGCGATTGGGCACCAAAGCCTCCGACGACGGTCGCCCCCGACTTTGGCAAGCCCGACCCGAACGCCCCGCGGACCAAGGTGCTGGTCGAAACCGGCCTGCCGACGGTGGTCAACATTGCGGTGCTGCGTCCGTGGGCGGAAAAGAACGACACGATCGAATATAACCGCGGCAAGCTGATCGAGACTGTCGCGACCCGCCTGATCAACCGACGACTCGAGACGCGCGCGCGCCTTGGGGGCAGCTTCCTGTCAGCGAGCATCGACCAGCAGGATATCTCTCGCACTGTCGATGGCACATTCATCCAGATCGTACCGCTCGGTGAGGATTGGCAGGCGGCGATTCGCGACGTTCGCGGTGTTATCGCCGATGCGTTGACGCACCCGTCCAGCCAGGCCGATATAGACCGTGAGGCCGCCGAATTTGCGTCGGCATTGCAACAGGCGGTGGAGACTTCGACCAACGACAGCGGTGGCGAACTCGCGGATAATCTGGTCGAAGCCGTCAATATCCATGAGACGGTCGCCAGCCCTGAAGTCGCGCGCGACGTGTTCGCGGTGATGCACGACCGGTTGAACCCGACTGCAATCCTCGCGGCGACACGGCATCTGATGACCGGAACGCCGACGCGTGCTTTGCTGACGCTGCCCGCTGCGAATCCAAAGGCGGAAGCGCTGTTGACTGCAGCGCTGCTTGCCGATGTCAAGGCGGGGCCGACGGCTGCCGAGGGCAAGCCGATCAGCTTCGACCGCTTGCCCGCGCTGGGCAAGGCGGGGGTGGTCGTGAAGACATCGACCATCCCGAGCGTCGACCTGAAAGTGCTGGAATTCGCCAATGGCCTGAAACTGGTCCTCCATCCCGATCCGAACGAGGTTGGCAAGGTGCTGGTAACGGCGCGTTTCGGGGCTGGCATGAAGGCGTTGCCCTCGAACAAGCCGACAGTCGCGTGGGCCGCGCCAATTGCGCTGGTCGCCAGCGGTATCGGCGACCTGGGGCAGGAAGAACTCGACCGCCTGACCAGTGCGCGGCGGATCAACATGGGCTTCGATACCGATGAGGACAGTTTCACCTTGCGAGCGGTGACGCGGGCGGCGGATCTGGACGATGAGCTGAAGCTGATGGCGTCCAAGCTGGCGCATCCGGGTTGGGACCCGGCACCGGTCCTGCGCGCGCGTGCGGCGATGTCGACCGGCTATGATAGCAATGACGCGTCGCCGAATTCGGTGCTAGGCCGCGATTTGCAGGGACTGCTGCACGGTGGCGATCCGCGTTGGGCGACCCCCACCCGCGAACAGATTGCGGCGCTGACGCCAGCCTCGTTCCGGGCGTTGTGGGAACCCTTGCTGGCGCAGGGACCGATCGAATTGTCGATTTACGGCGACTTCGATGCGGCGAAGGCGACGGCTTCGGTCGCTGCGACGTTCGGGGCGCTGGCACCGCGTCCAGCGGCGGTGATCGCGCCGGGCAGCGCGAGTTCGCCGACCGTCAAGCCGACGCGCAAGCCCATCGTCCGGACGCATCGCGGGCCAGCGGATCAGGCGGCTGCGGTGCTTGCCTGGCCGACCTCGGGTGGAATTGGCGACGTGTACGAAAGCCGCAAGCTCGACATATTGGCGGCGATCTTCAACGATCGGCTGTTCGACCAGTTGCGAGAAGGCGAAGGCGCAAGCTATTCGCCGAACGTGTCGAGCCAGTGGCCGACCGGCATGGACAGCGGTGGGAGCTTCGTCGTGATGTCGCAGGTCAAGCCACAGGGTGTGGACCGGTTCTTCGCGCTCAGCAGCAGCATTGCCGCGCAAATGGCATCGCAGCCGGTGACCGCCGACGAACTCGCGCGATCGGTCGGGCCATTGCGCCAGTTGATCGCGCGGGCGGCGAGCGGAAACACGTTCTGGCTGGCGCAGCTAAGCGGCATTACACGCGACCCGCGCAAGGAGCAGGCGCTGACTGCTCTGCTCGCCGATTATGCGCGGATCACGCCCGCGGAACTGCAGGCGACGGCAAAGCGCTGGCTGGTGCCGGGCAAGGAATTTCGGATGACGGTTGTGCCGCGGAAGTGACTTGTTCACCGGCCTGCGCCGGGGAATAATATCTACCCTAAAGAACGTATTTCGACAGGTCGGTGTTCCGCGCAATGCTTGCCAGTTGCGCATTCACATACGCCGCATCGACCGTCAGCGTCGTCCCCTGACGATCCTCGGCCTCAAAGCTGACATCCTCGAGCAGCTTTTCCATCACCGTCGATAGTCGCCGCGCACCGATGTTTTCCAGCGCGGCATTCACTTCCGCTGCGATGTGGGCGATCGCGGCAATACCGTCATCGGTGAAAGTGACGGTCACGCCCTCGGTCAGCAACAGCGCGCGGTACTGGTCGGCGAGGCTGGCGCGGGTGTCCTTCAGGATGCGAACGAAATCCTCCTCGGTCAGCGCCTTCAGTTCGACGCGGATCGGCAGGCGGCCCTGTAGCTCAGGCAACAGGTCGCTCGGCTTTGCGACATGGAACGCCCCGCTCGCAATGAACAGGATATGGTCGGTCTTCATCGGCCCGTATTTGGTCGCCACGGTGGTGCCCTCGATCAGCGGCAGCAGATCGCGCTGGACGCCTTCACGGCTGACCGAGCCGCCGCGCACGTCGCTGACCGCGATCTTGTCGATCTCGTCGAGGAAGACGATGCCGTTTGCTTCGGCGTCGGCGAGCGCGGCGCGGCTGACCTCATCCTGATCGAGGCGCTTGTCGGCTTCCTCCTCGGTCAGTTTCTCCCAGGCCGAGCGCACGTTGATCTTGCGGCGTTTCTGCTGGCCCTGACCGAATGCCTTGCCCATCATTTCGGACAGGTTGATCATCCCGACATTGCCGCCGCCGCCCGGAATTTCGAACGGCATCTGCGGAGCCGCATCGAGTTCGATCTCGATTTCCTTGTCGTCCAGAGACCCTTCCTCGAACCGCTGGCGGAAAGCCAGACGTGTCGCTTCGGACGCGCCCTTGCCGGTCAGCGCGTCGAGCAGGCGCGCCATCGCCGCCTCCTCGGCCTTGTCCTTGACGGCGACGCGGCGGCGTTCTTTTTCAAGTCGAATCGCTTCCTCGACGAGGTCACGGGCGATCTGTTCGACATCGCGGCCCACATAGCCAACTTCGGTGAACTTCGTCGCCTCCACCTTCACGAACGGCGCGTCGGCGAGCTTGGCTAGTCGCCGTGAGATCTCGGTCTTGCCGCAACCCGTGGGTCCGATCATCAATATGTTCTTTGGGGAAACCTCGTCGCGCAGGTCGGGCGATAATTGCTGCCGGCGCCAGCGATTGCGCATGGCCACGGCCACCGCGCGCTTCGCGTCCTGCTGCCCAACGATGTGCGCATCCAGCGCGGCGACGATGGCTTTGGGAGTGAGGGCGTCGTTCATGCGGCGGCTCCTTCGATGACTTCGATCGTCACGCGGTCGTTGGTATAGACGCAAACCTCCGCCGCAATCGCCATCGCCTTGCGCGCGAGGACTTCCGCGTCGGGCTCATATTCGACCAGCGCCTTTGCGGCGGACAGGGCATAGTTCCCGCCCGAACCGATGGCCGCAATGCCGGCTTCGGGTTCGAGGACGTCGCCGTTGCCCGTCAGGATCAGCGTCACGTCCTTGTCGGCAACGATCATCATCGCCTCCAGGTTGCGGAGGTATTTGTCGGTGCGCCAGTCCTTTGCGAGTTCTACAGCGGCGCGCATCAGTTGGCCTGCATGCGCCTCCAGCTTGCGCTCCAGCCGTTCAAACAGCGTGAAGGCGTCGGCGGTTGCGCCCGCGAACCCGGCGATCACCGTTCCGTCACCGATGCGGCGAACCTTGCGCGCATTCGGCTTCATCACGGTCTGCCCCATCGTTACCTGGCCGTCCCCGGCGATAACGACCTTCCCTGATTTGCGGACTGAAACGATGGTGGTGCCGTGCCATGTGGGCATCGACGAAGATGTGCGATCATTCATCACGGCGATATGGGGGGCGTACGCCCGGCCCGCAACGGTCTGCCTATTTGGCCATGGCTTCCAGTGCCGCGACGTTCACCGACGCCACCGCGTTTTTGAATACATCGATCGATGGTGCCGTGCCTGCGGCCTCGACCATGAAGCGGTCGGCGACGACGGTGTTATAGGTGCCCGCCTTGCCGGTCGCGTCCCATTTCTCGGTGGTCAGGCGACCATCGACCTTGCCGGTTTTCTCATAGCCGGTGGCCGTTTGTTTCGACGATTCGATGTTCATCGCACCACCGAGTGAGGCGAGACCGCCCAGTGATCCCATGTCGGTGATTTCCAGCCGGACGATCTGGTCGCCGCTGGTATATTCAGCTTCGGCATTCGATCCACCGAAACCACCGGCTCCTGCCGATGCGCTTTCGAGACTGGTGCGCGTGAACCCTCCCGGCAAGGTAGCGGGCAACGCTGTTTGCAGCACCGATGCCGCGACCGGCGGCTTGTTCGCTGCGGGCGTTCGATTGTCAGTCCCCGCGAGCCCGGGGACGACCGCGCTTCCCGCGACTATGCCAACGTCCGCCGGGGGACCGAAGGCTCTGGTAAGCGGAGCTATCAACAGACCGAGCATCAAACTCAGCACGATGGCAATAACGAGAACGACGGCAACATAGCCCATCGCCCTGTCGGCGGGCGCCTTCATGACGATCGGCAACCCGAGATATACGAGGTACAAGCTGTACAGACCGAGAATAGCCAAAAAGGACAGCTGAGGAATCAGGCTGAAAATGCCGACCACCCATGCCGCAGTCCACCCATAAGCGGCAATTTTGAACGCCTGCGTCCGGTTCTTCACCGCGCCGAACTGGGGCGCGAGATAGTCGATCACGAGCGCGAGGATGTAAACGCCGACCAGCGCGGAAACATAACCGACGATCGCGACACCCAGCGCGCTGCCGATCGTCGGGCGATACGTAATGTCCATGATCGAATAGCCAAACGCCAGCGATCCGATCAACCCGGCAACCGGTCCGATCGCCGCGAGCTGGATGACATATGACTTGTAGATGGCTCCGATCGTCGTCGGTTCGGCATCGATCAGCGGCCATTCGGTTTTCGGCGTGGTAAGGATCGCTTTGACACGGTCGAACAACAGACTGTTACGGCTGACTGGCAGCGGCCCGATATCGCTCATAGCTCTCTCCCGATTGTCAGGAGTTCGCCACAAAATGCCGATCGGTGCAAGCCGCCAGCTTGCATTAACTCCTATTTGTCCACGCCCTTGGCCTTACCCCAACTCCGCGCCACGGTGTAGCCAAGGTAGCCGGTGCCGAACAACGTCCACATCGGTTCGGGGATGCCGCCAAGATAAGCGTTCATCCCATCGGCGATGTCATGCGCAATTGCGGGCTGGACCGCAGCGATCAGGCCCATCGGTATTGACCATAATATGATGGCATACATGACGTACAGGAAACTCGGACGCGCCCGGCTCGTCCACGGATCGAGCGATTGCGCCTCGACCACGATCGCCGCCATCCGGGCCTTGATCGCGTCCATTTCTTGCGAGCCTTCGAGTTTCAGCAACTCCAGCTTGGCCGCGTCGCGCGCGCGTGGGTCGGGGATTATCTTGTCGAGCAGTCCGCCGATCGGACCAACGATTGCATCAAGCAAAGCCATTCACTGTCTCCTTCATAATGCGGTCAGGAAAATTGCCCGACGCGGTTGGCGAGCCAGCCGTAGAGGAAGGCCTCGTTGGCGGGGCGGCGTTCGGCCAAGTCGAGGTAACGTTCGCCCTGCAATGCTTCGAGAGCCTTGAGCAGCACGCGTTCTCCGCCGGGTTTTCGCTTGTTCAGGAAGCCCCGAAGCGCGCCGATCGTCGCCTCGTCGATGCGCGGTCCGGCGATGACATCGTCATAATCCAACGCGCCACGATTGAGCGCATTCAGTGCACGTTGCAGGAAGGCGACCGCGACGGCGGGTCCCATGTTGATGCCGGTATCGAACAGTTCGGCGGCAATCGTCGGCGCTATCGGTACAACTGCGTCGAACCCCGGTTTCAGCCAATAGAGCCGCTCATAGATGGAAATGGCCTCCGTTCTCGGAAAGCTGCGCATCTCGCCGCGATAGCCATGCGCGCGCGCGACCGCTTCAGTTACGCCCCAGCAGGTTGCCCCGCCGCGATCTGCGGGATGATTGACATAGCCGCCTTCGCGACCGATTGCCGCGTCGATGAGAATTTGAATATTCATGGTTCGCCCCCGAAATTGCCACTCCCTAATAACCAGATGGGTTCGCTGTAGGACAGAGCCGATATGAGCCATCAAGAATTTCATTGTGATACAACGTTATTGACGATCACATTACAATGTGAGACTAGGCTGGAATGAGCACATTCTCGATAGAAAAAGTCCGCGATCATGTTTCGGTCGGCGGCGTTTCACGCTCCGGCCTCGCGCGTGCGGCTGGCCTTCACGCCAATACATTGCGCGATCTCGAGTCGCCGGACTGGAACCCAACCGCGGACACGCTGCGCAAATTGGAAAACTATCTGCTGGCAAACGATGACCGGCCTTCGCTGGTGCCAATCGAGGAAATCATCGACGAAGCGCGCAATGGCCGGATGTTCATCCTGGTCGATGACGAGGATCGCGAGAATGAGGGCGATTTGATCATCCCGGCGCAGATGGCGACCCCCGACGCGATCAATTTCATGGCGACTCATGGCCGTGGCCTGATCTGTCTCGCGCTCACGAAAGAACGTGTGGATCAACTCGGCCTGCAGTTGATGAGCCGTGCGAACGGCACCCGGCACGAGACCGCTTTCACGACGTCGATCGAGGCGTTGGAGGGCGTCACGACGGGAATCTCGGCGGCGGATCGGTCGCGGACGATTTCGGTTGCGATCGATGCGACCAAGGGCGCCGCCGATATCGTCACCCCCGGCCATGTCTTTCCGTTGATCGCGCGTGAGGGCGGCGTACTCATCCGCACCGGCCATACCGAAGCCGCGGTCGACGTTGCCCGGCTGGCCGGGCTCAACCCATCGGGCGTGATCTGCGAGATCATGAAGGATGACGGTACGATGGCGCGGATGGACGACCTTGTGTCGTTTGCACGGTTGCACGGCCTGAAGATGGGCACGATCCGCGACCTGATCGCCTATCGCCACAAGCACGACCATCTCATCGAAAAGAAGATGGAGATGCGTTTCACCAGCCAGTGGGGCGGCGACTGGGTGGCAATGACTTTCTATAACAAGGCAACGGGCGACGAGACGGTTGCACTGGTCAAGGGCTATCTCGATCCGGCAAAGCCGGTGTTGGTGCGGATGCACACTCACTCGATCTTTGTGGACACATTTGGCGAGCAGAACGAGCGGTCGGGCCTGCTGTCCCAGTCGATGAAGGTCATTGCCGAAGAAGGTTCTGGCGTGATCGTCGTCATCAACCGTTCGATGAAGGACGGCGTGACACGATTGATGGGCCTGCGACTGGACGGCAAGCGCGTCGGCGAACCCGAGGTCGAGGAATTGCGCGATTATGGCATCGGTGCGCAGGTGCTGGCCGAACTCGGCGTGCAGGACATGATCCTGCTGACCAACACACATCACACGCTTATCGGGCTGGACGGCTATGGGCTGTCGGTTGTCGGTGAGCGGCCCATTCCCCTAAGTGGTAGCAAATAATGGCCCGGATTCTCATCGTCGAAGCACGATTTTACGACCATCTGAACGATCTTCTGCTGGAAGGCGCGCAGGCTGCGCTCGAGGACGCGGGCCATGCGCACGAAACGATTACGGTGCCGGGGGCGCTGGAAATCCCCGGTGCGATTTCGCTGGCCGCAGAAAGCGGACGTTACGAAGGTTTCGTTGCGCTGGGCGTCGTGATCCGTGGCGAGACCTATCATTTCGAGATCGTCGCGGGCGAAAGCGCACGCGGGGTGATGGCGCTTACAATGGATGGCCTTGCCATCGGCAACGGTATCCTGACGGTGGAGAACGAAGCACAGGCACTGACCCGCGCCCGTCCCGACGAAAAGGACAAGGGCGGCGAAGCGGCGAAGGCTGCGCTGGCGATGATGGCGCTGAAGGAGCGCTTCGGGGGCTAGCCTTTACTTCATAACGATAGCGTACCAAGTTCCTCCCCGAAGTTGCTTTTGGAGGGGGACATTCATGAATAATCCAAGACCGTTGGTGGCCGAGGCGTTCGGCACGTTCTGGCTCGTGTTCGGCGGCTGCGGCAGTGCCGTGCTTGCTGCGGGCTTTCCGGCGCTCGGCATCGGCTTTGTCGGTGTCAGCATCGCGTTTGGCTTGACCGTACTGACGATGGCTTATGCGATCGGGCATATTTCAGGCTGCCATCTCAATCCGGCGGTAACGATTGGATTATGGGCAGGTGGTCGCTTTCCGGGCCGCGATATCCCCGGCTACATCGCCGCGCAGGCGGTCGGTGCCGTCATCGCCTCGGCGTTGCTCTACCTGATCGCGAGCGGCAAGATGGATGGGTCCTTTACCGGCGGGGTCGCTTCGAACGGCTATGGCGAACATTCCCCCGGCGGATTTTCCTTCCGGTCGGCGTTCATCACCGAAGTCGTGCTGACCGCAGGCTTTCTGTTCGTCATCATGGGATCGACCCACGGGAATGCGCCAAAGGGTTTTGCGCCGATCTCCATTGGTCTTTGCCTGACGTTGATCCACCTGATTTCGATCCCCGTCACCAACACATCGGTAAATCCGGCGCGTTCGACCGGGCCTGCATTGATCGAGGGTGGCATCGCGTTGCATCAACTCTGGCTGTTCTGGCTCGCTCCGATCCTGGGCGGCATCATCGGCGGTGCGGGCTATAAATGGCTGAGTCCCGCAAGCGATTGACGATCGGGCGAGAGAAACGCATGGATCGGCCATGCGGTTTTTTTCAGACAATGCGGCGTCGGTTCACCCGGCCGTCCTCGAAGCGCTGGCGCGGGCGAACCGGGTCGATACGGCCTATGACGGCGATGGCTTAAGCAAGTCGCTCGACGCGGCATTTTCCGAACTGTTCGAAACCGAGTGTGCGGCTTTGTGGGTCGCAACAGGTACGGCGGCGAACTCGCTGGCGCTGGCCACCCTTTGCCCACCATTTCGCGGGATCGTGTGTCATAAGGACGCGCATATCCAGAATGACGAGGCGGGTGCTCCGGAGTTTTATTCCGGTGGGGCCAAATTGCTGTGTGCGGGTGGCGCTGCGGCGAAGCTCACGCCGGCTACTATAGACGCCCTGCTCGACGGGATCGCCAACGATGTCCACCGGACGCAGGCGGCGGCGGTGTCGATCACCAATGCCACCGAATATGGACAGAGTTACTCGGCGGCGGACGTGGCGGCAATTGGCTCAGTGGCAAAGGCACGTGGCTTGCGGTTCCATATGGACGGCGCACGGTTCGCCAATGCGGTGGTCAACATCGGGGCAAGCCCGGCGGACCTGACGTGGCGCGGCGGGGTCGATGCGCTGAGTTTCGGGTTCATCAAAAACGGGGGAATGTCGGCCGAGGCACTCGTCCTTTTTGACAAAACGCTGGCCGACGAGGTTCGAATTCGGCGCAAGCGGGCGGGGCATCTGTCGTCGAAGGGACGGTATCAGGCGGCGCAGATCCTGGCGATGCTGGAAGGCGATCTTTGGCTGGACAATGCACGCTCTGCCAACGCTGGCGCGACGCGGATCGGTTATGCGGCGGGTGACCGTTTGATCCACCCTGTGCAGGCCAATGAGGTGTTCGCGGCGGTGAAGGCGGATGAGGCCGCCAAACTCCGGACGCAGGGCTTCGATTTTTACGACTGGGCCGAGGATGAGGCGCGCTTTGTCGTGTCATGGGATCAGCCCGAGGCGGAGATCGCTGGGTTGGCGGCCGCATTAGAGGCGCTATGACGGACGGTGTTCGGGTGAGCCAGAGCCCGATGATGAGCGCGCGGGTAATGATCCCTTTTGCGGTGGCGACGATCATCTGGGGTTCGACGTGGCTGGTGATCCGGGGCCAGCTCGGGGTCGTGCCGCCGACATGGTCGGTTTGTTACCGGTTTCTTGTCGGGGCGGTGGCGATGTTCGTCTATGCGCTTGCGACCAGGGCATCGTTGCGGCTCGATTGGCGGGGGCATGCGTTTGCCGCGCTGATCGGGCTGGCGCAATTCTGCCTCAACTTCAATTTCGTTTACCGGGCGGAGGGGCTGATTACCTCGGGGCTGGTCGCCGTGGTGTTTGCCCTGCTGGTCGTGCCGAACGCGATTTTCGGGCGGATATTCCTGAAGCAACCAGTGACGGGGCGGTTCCTGTTCGGGTCGCTGGTCGCGCTGATCGGGGTCGGGCTGCTGATCCTGAAGGAAGCGCGTGCGGATGTGTCGAGCGGACATGCTTCTCTGGTGGGTGTGGGCCTGACGTTGCTTGGGGTGCTTTCGGCCTCGGTCTCCAATGTCCTGCAGGGGGCCGATCGGGCGCGGTCAATGTCGATGGCCGCTATGCTGGCGTGGGGGATGCTTTGGGGGGCGTTGATCAACGCGATCGTTGCATGGCTGACTGTGGGCGCGCCGGTCATCGAAATGACCATGATGTATTTAAGCGGGACGCTTTATCTCGGCGTGTTTGCGAGCGCGATCGCGTTCACCTGCTATTTTGGGGTCATCCGCGTGATCGGGCCCGCGCGGGCAGCGTATTCGAGCGTGATGACGCCGGTGCTCGCGATGATTTTATCGACCGTGTTCGAACGTTATCACTGGACGGTGCTTGCGGTAGCGGGGGGCGTGGTGACGTTTACAGGACTCACCATCGCCCTGAGCGCCCGCAAGCCGATCGTGAAGTCGGCGTAACTTGGTTGCCAGCCGAGGACGCGCTTTGCCTTGGTGTTGGCGACGCGGCGGTTCTCCGAAAAGAAACTGCGGGCCATTGGCGACAGGCTTTCGAGCCGCACGAATGGAGGGAGCGGCAGTCCAAGCAGCGCCGCAGCTTGCTCGATCACATCGTTCTGATGGGCCGGTAAATCGTCCGAAAGATTATAGACTCCGGAAGGTGCGGTCAGGCCGGCAACGACCCCGCTCACGATATCATCGACATGGATGCGGCTGAACACCTGATCCGCGCGGGCGATGCGGTGCGCCTTGCCTTCTATGACGCGATCCAGCGCCGAGCGTCCGGGGCCGTAGATGCCGGGCAGGCGGAACACGCGGGCACCGACTGACTGCCAGTCCAGATCGGCCTGGTTGCGATTGCCGCGGCGGCCTTTGATGGACGCGCTCTCATCGACCCATGCTCCGGCAACGTCGCCATAGACACCGGTCGAGGAGAGGTAGCCGAGCCAGCGGTCGCCGAACGCGTCGGCATAGCGGCGCAGCACGGGGTCGTGGTCGGCTTCTGGCGGGATTGAGGACAGTATGTGGGTGGCATGGGCTATGCCTGTTCGGACGGCGGCTTCGTCGTCGAATGGGGTTCCGGCGCGTCCGGTTCCCGCGACGTGCCAGCCGTCGGCATGCAAGCGACGAGCGATGCGCGAGGCCGTATAGCCCAGTCCGAAAATCCACAGGCGCGACATTTTCTACCCTTGCTGCGAACGTCGGGCGATAACGCTGAGGATTGGACGTTGCAAACAGTTGTGCCGCCTCGCACGCCCCCCTAACTGTTAGCGATGCTCGACATCCAGACCACCACCGCCGCGGCTCCGCTGTCCACTCCTCATATTGTCCGGCGCGAGGATTATCGGGTGCCTGACTGGATGGTGCCGGAGATTGCGCTCGATTTCGAACTGGACCCCGCAAGGACCCGGGTGAAGGCACGACTTTCTGTTTCGCGTAACGGTGACCATGCCAGACCGCTTGTGCTGGAAGGCGAGACGCTTACCCCGATCGCCGTTCACGTCGATGGGGTGGCGATTAACGACTGGCGAATCGAAGATGGCCGATTGGTCATCGATCTGTCGGGTGACGCCCACGTCGTCGAAACCGAGGTCGAACTTTCGCCGGAACGCAACACGCAGTTGATGGGGCTGTATGCGAGCGGTGGACTGCTTTGTACGCAGTGTGAGGCGGAGGGGTTTCGGCGGATTACCTTCTTCCCCGACCGGCCCGATGTGTTGAGCCGATATTCGGTGCGGATGACGGCGGACAAAATTGCCTATCCGGTACTGCTGGCGAACGGAGATAACGTCGCGAATGGGGATGCGGGCGGAGGCCGGCATTGGGCCGAGTGGAACGATCCGTTCCTGAAACCCGCCTATCTTTTTGCGCTGGTGGCGGGCGATTTGAAGGCCAATCGCGACAGTTTCACGACGATGTCGGGCAAGCGCGTCGAGCTTGGCATTTGGGTGCGCGAGGCCGATGTCCCGAAGACGGCACATGCGATGGCGGCGCTGAAAACCTCGATGAAATGGGACGAGGAAGTCTATGGCCGCGAATACGACCTTGGCATTTTCAATATCGTTGCGGTCGATGATTTCAATTTCGGGGCAATGGAGAACAAAGGGCTCAACGTCTTCAACTCGCGCTACATATTGGCCGATGCCGATACCGCGACCGACATGGATTACGACAATGTGCAGGGCGTGGTCGCACATGAGTATTTCCACAATTGGTCGGGCAACCGCGTAACCTGCCGCGACTGGTTCCAGCTTTCGCTGAAGGAGGGCTTCACGGTCTTTCGCGATCAGGAATTTTCGGCGGATCAGGGGTCGGCTGCGGTCCAGCGGATCGAGGATGTGCGGGCATTGCGCGGGAGCCAGTTCCCCGAAGACAGCGGCCCCTTGGCGCATCCGATCCGACCGGATTCCTACATGGAAATCGGCAATTTCTACACGGCGACGATCTATAACAAGGGTGCCGAAATCATCCGGATGATCCACACCTTGTTGGGGCCGGAGAAATTTCGCGCCGGGTCCGACCTGTATTTCGAGCGGCACGACGGGCAGGCGGTGACGTGCGACGATTTTGTCGCGGCGATGCAGGACGCGAGTGGGGTCGATCTGTCGGTCTTTAAGCGCTGGTATGCACAGGCGGGTACGCCAAAGCTGACGGCGGCAATTTCGCATGATGCGGGCGTTGCGACGTTGGTACTGACGCAAGTGGTACCGCCGACGCCGGGGCAGCCGGTGAAACTTCCGATGACCTTGCCGATCCGCCTGGCCTTGTTCGACCGCGCCACGGGTGAGAGTAAGGGTGAGCAGGTCGTCGTTTTCGAGACCGAAACGAAGACGCTGACGTTCGACGGCTTTGCCAGGCCACCGGTGTTGTCGATCAACCGCGATTTCAGCGCGCCTGTGGTGCTGGAGACCAACCGTACCGAAGCCGATCTCGCGTTTTTGGCGGCGAAGGATGATGACCCGTTTGCGCGGTATGAGGCGATGCAGCAGTTGATGCTGAACACGCTCGTGGCGGCGATCTCGAACGGTGTTGCCGATCATGCCGCCGTCATCAAGAGCGTCGGGGAGACGCTGTCCCATGCGGCTTTGGACCCGGCGTTTATTGGCGAGGCTGTCGTCTTGCCGAGCGAGGCGTTTATCGGCGACCAGATGCTTGTGGTCGATCCCGACGCGATTGCGACAGCGCGCGAGGCTCTGCGGGTGGCTCTGGCGAAGGCGCATTTGCCGAAGTGGCAGGCGATCTATGCCGCGAACGGTGGGCGAGCGTTCGAATATTCACCGGGTGCCAAAGGCGCGCGCCGGATTCGGAATGTTGCGCTTGGCCATATCATGGCCGCCGATCCGGTGGACGGGGCGAAGCTGGCGTTCACGCAGTTTGGTGCGGCGGACAATATGACCGACCGGCTGGCGGCGCTCGGGACTTTGGCGAACAGCGATGCCGAGTTGCGGGTCGCGGCGCTGGAGACGTTCTATCAGCGGTATCGCGACAATGCGCTGGTCCTGGACAAATGGTTCACGACGCAGGCGGTTGCGACACGGGCCGATACAGTCGAGGCGGTGATTGCGCTGGCGGGGCACCCGGATTTCACCTTGAACAATCCCAACCGGTTTCGGGCGTTGGTTGGGGCGTTCGGAGTCAACCAACGGTCGTTCCATGCGGCGGATGGGCGCGGCTATACTTTTTTCGCCGACCAGATCATCGCGCTCGACCCGGTGAATGCGCAGACGGCGGCCAAGATGGTGCCGTCGCTTGGGCGCTGGCGGCGGTTCGATGCGGGGCGGCAGGCGCTGATGCGGGCGGAGCTGGAGCGGATACTTGCGGTGCCGGGGTTGTCGAAGGACGTGTTTGAACAGGTGTCGAAGTCGCTGGCCTGATTTGGGTGGCGTGACCTTTTCACCCATTCCGGTTAAGGGCCGCGCTTTGCCTTGATCCGGGATTATCCGTTGACGCTTTACCTCGACTACACCGCGCATCTGAACGCCGCACTCGACCAGCTTCCCTTGGTGGAGGGGTTGAACCGCGCCAACATCGCAGTCGAGCCACCGCGCGATCCGGCGCACGGCGATCTGGCGACCAATGCAGCGATGGTGCTGGCAAAGGGCGCAGGCGTGAAGCCGCGCGATCTGGCCGAGGCGTTGAAGCCGTTGCTGCAGGCGGTGCCGGGCGTGACTGCGGTCGAGATCGCGGGGCCGGGGTTTATTAATTTGCGTCTGGCGGATTCGGTCTGGCGCGAAGAACTGGTGCGGATTCACGCGGCGGCTGGCGATTATGGCCGGTCGGACACGGGCGCAAACCAGATCGTGAATGTGGAATATGTTTCTGCAAACCCCACGGGGCCGATGCACATGGGGCATTGCCGGGGTGCGGTGGTTGGCGATGCTCTGGCCACGTTGCTCCAGTATTCGGGGCACCGGGTCATCAAGGAATATTATGTGAACGATGCGGGCGGGCAGGTCGATGTCCTCGCGCGGTCGGCGCACGTTCGGTATCGGGAGGCGCTGGGCGCTGACGTCGGGGACATTCCCGAGGGGTTGTATCCGGGCGACTATCTGATCCCGGTCGGGCAGGCATTGGCGGCTGAGTTCGGCGACACCTACGTCAATGCACCCGAGGCCGAGTGGCTGGTGCCGTTCCGAACCCGGGCGGTCGCGGCGATGCTGGTACTGATCAGAGCCGATCTGGCGCTGCTCGGTATTCACCATGACGTGTTTTCTTCGGAAGCCGAGGTTCAGGCCGCAAAAAAGCCCGAGGCTGCCGAGGCGCGCTTGCGGGCACAGGGATTGATCTACGACGGTGTTCTCGAAGCGCCGAAGGGCCAGGCCGACGAGGAGTGGGAGCCGGTCGAGCTGCCGCTGTTTCGCTCCACGCAATTCGGTGACGATCAGGACCGGCCGATCCGGAAGTCCAACGGAAGCTGGACCTATTTCGGCGCGGACATGGCCTATCACTTCCAGAAGTCGGAGACGGCGGACGCGCTGATCGACATATGGGGTGCCGATCATGCGGGCACGGTGAAGCGTATCCGGGCGGCGGTTGCTGCGCTGACTGCCGACGAATCTGGCGTACCCAAGCCATTCGACGTAAAAATAATTCAGATGGTGCGGCTCCTTCGCGATGGTGAGCCGGTCAAGATGTCCAAGCGGTCGGGCAATTTTGTGACCTTGGCCGATGTCGTGAACGAGGTTGGCAAGGACGTCGTTCGGTTCACTATGTTGAGCCGCAAGGCCGATGCGCAGATGGATTTCGATTTTGCCAAGGTGGTCGAGGCGTCGAAGGACAATCCGGTATTCTATGTTCAATATGCCCATGCGCGGATCAAGTCGCTGGGCCGCAAGGTTGCGGAGGCGGGTATCGCGGTCGGCAATCCGGACGTCCAAAAACTCGATGCCGAAGACCTTGTCCTGATCAAGATGGCCGCGCAATTTCCGCGAATCGTCGAGTCGGCGGCGGCAAGTCGCGAGCCGCACCGCATCGCTTTCTATCTTTATGACCTCGCTGCGGCCTTTCATGCGTATTTCAACATCGGCAACGATCGGCCTGATCGGCGGGTCCTGATGGTTAACGATCCCGATTTGACACAGGCCCGGCTTTTCATGGCTGCCGGTATCGGGCAAATCATCCGTAATGGAATGGCGATCATGGGCGTGACCGCTGCCGAGGAGATGTAAATTGAGCGATACCGATCGCGGCACCCTGCCGCTCAACGACGAGGACCGTTTGCCGTGGCTGGAAGCAGTCGATGACGAAGATGGCGGTCGCGTATCGACGGGTAAGCTGGCGGGTTTCGTGATCGCGGCACTGATTGCGCTCGGTCTCGTCATCGGTGGCGTCTGGTTGCTCCGGCATCATGGCCCGACGCCGCAGGGTGATGGCAAGCTGATCGCGGCACAAGAGGGCGACTATAAGGTCCGGCCCGATTCACCCGGCGGAATGAAGGTCGAAGGGCAGGGCGACAGCGCGTTCGCAGCGTCCGAAGGTGCCGAGGCGAACGGCAAGATCGATCTTGGCGGGACAGCCGAAACGCCGGTTGCCAGCGGCAAAGCCGGGCTTGCCAAGACCGTCGGCGCTCCGGCGGCAAAGGTTGCGACGACGACGCTGGCTGCTTCGGGCGGTAAGCTGGTGGCTGCTCCGCCGACCAAGGCAGGCGGTTCGACCGGAGCTGCTGCGGTATCGGGATCGCTGGTTCAGCTCGGATCGTTCAATTCCGATGCTCAGGCGAGTGCGGCATGGGTAAAGCTGACCAAGCGTTTCGCCTATCTCGCGCCGCTGACCAAATCGGTCGAATCGGCGAACGTCGATGGAACGACCTTCTACCGGCTGCGCGCCAATGCCGGGGGCGACGCCGGCACGATTTGCGGCAAGCTGAAAGTGGCTGGCGAAAATTGCATGGTGGTAAACTAAGCCCCCTTCGACAGGGCCGGACAAGCGGGCTAAGTGAACGGCATGAAGCCCGTTATCTTCGGCCTGTCCGGCCCGACGCTCACACCCGACGAACGCGCGTTCTTTCGCGATTGCGATCCTGCCGGTTACATCATGTTCAAGCGCAACTGCGTTGATCGCGCGCAGTTGCGGGCATTGACCGATGATCTGCGCGCGTTGAGTGGCCGCGACGACCTCCCCATATTGATCGATCAGGAGGGTGGTCGCGTTTCGCGGATGCAGCCCCCCGAATGGCCCGCATTTCCGGCGGGAGCGGCGTTCGACGCGCTGTACGATGTCGCCCCGATCTCTGCGATGGAAGCGGCGCGGGTCAATGCCCGGGCGATCGGGCTGACGCTGGCGGAGGTTGGCATCAATGTCGATGCGCTTCCGCTGCTCGACGTGCGGACGCCGGACACACACCCGGCAATTGGAGACCGCGCGCTGGGTGCTGACCCGATGCGCGTCGCTTCGCTGGGGCGGTCGGTGATCGATGGATTGCGCGAAGGAGGCGTCGTCGGCATCGTCAAGCACATGCCGGGGCAGGGGCGGGCGGTGGTGGATAGTCACCATGATTTGCCGGTCGTCGATACCAGCGACGAGGAACTTGCAACCGATTTGCGGCCGTTCGAACGGCTGAAAAATGCCCCGATGGCCATGACCGGGCATATCATGTTTCCTGTCTGGGACACCGAGCGGTGCGTGACGATGTCGCCGTCGATCATTGCAGACATTATTCGCGGGCGGATTGGCTTCGATGGCCTGTTGATGAGCGACGATCTGGACATGAAGGCACTATCGGGGGAGGTGAGCGACCGGGCGGTGGCATGCGTGGAGGCGGGTTGCGATATTGCGCTGAATTGCTGGGGTCGCATGGATGAGATGATCGCGATTGCGACGGCATTGCCCGAAATTACAGTGATTGGCGCAGAACGGCTGGCGCGCGCGATGGCAACGATTGCGCCGGTGACAGATTTTTCAGCGCTTCCCGACCTGATTGCCAAGCGCGACGCTTTGCTGGCGCTTGCGTGACGAGCGACGACGGCCTGACACTCGACCTCGATGGTTGGGAAGGGCCGCTCGACCTGTTGCTGGCGCTTGCGCGGTCCCAAAAGGTCGATCTTCACCAGATTTCGATCCTCGCGCTGGTCGATCAATATCTGGATTATCTGAAGCGCGTGGGTGCGGAACGGCTCGATCAGGCTGCCGATTATCTCGTCATGGCGGCGTGGCTGGCGTACCTGAAGTCGTGCCTTCTTCTGCCACGTGCCGAGCAGGAAGACCCGAGCCCCGAGGAACTCGCATTCCGCTTGCAACAGCGTCTGCTGCGGCTCGACGCGATGCGTGAGGCGGGCGCGCGATTGATGGCGCGGGACCTGATCGACCGCGACGTGTTTCGACGGGTTGCGCCCGAAGGCCTCGCAACCGAGCGGCACGTCAACTGGAAAGCGAGCCTGTATGATCTGATAGCGGCTTACGGCGCGGTGCAGGCGCGAAGCCAGCCGGTGTTTCATCAGGTTTCGCGACGGCCCGTCCTGTCGCTGGAGGCAGCGATGCTGCGGATCGAGGCCATGCTGGGGCGGATCGGTGACTGGACCGCAATCGCTGCGTTCCTGCCGGCGGACGGTTCGCCCGACTATCGTAAATCAGCGCTGGCATCGACCGTAGTGGCGACTCTCGAACTCGCGCGGCGCGGGGTTATCGATTTTGAACAATCGGCCCCCTTCGCGCCGCTGATGATCCGCGCCGCATGACCGATGAACTTGCGCGTGCGGTCGAGGCGCTGTTGTTCGCCAGTGAGACACCGTTAGGTATCCCGGACATTGAGCAACGGCTGGGTGTGAGTGCTGGCGTTTCCGAAGCCATGGAAGCCCTGATCGCGCGCCATGCCGGACACGGCATAAATCTGGTCGAGCGCGGCGGGCGCTGGCATTTCCAGACGGCGGCGGACCTGGCGCATCTGCTCCGCGAAACGCGCGAATCGTCACGGCGGTTGAGCAGGGCCGGGACAGAGACACTCGCCATCATCGCCTATCACGAGCCGGTCAGTCGCGCTGAGATCGAGGCGATCAGGGGTGTCCAGATATCCAAGGGTACGCTCGACGTGCTGATGGAGGCAGGGTGGATCGCCCCTGCCGGACGCCGTGAAATGCCGGGCCGTCCGCTCACCTATGCGACGACGGCCGAGTTCCTGACGCATTTCGGCCTGAACGACCGCCGCGACCTTCCCGGGATCGACGATCTGCGCGCTGCAGGGTTGCTGGAACCGCAAGATGGCTCAGGATTCGACGGCGAACTGGAAACCTCCGACGAAGACGACTAGATAGGGTCAGTATAAAGGAGTTTACGTCATGGGTTTGTCGCTTCCGCATATTCTGATTCTCGCGGTCGTGGCCGCGCTGTTGCTTGGCGGCGGGCGTTTTTCGGCGCTGATGGGCGACGTTGCCAAGGGCGTGAAGAACTTCAAGAAGGGCATGGCCGATGAGGAGCATGCCGCATCGCCAACGCTGACGTCGCCTGCGCCGCTGATCGAGGGGCGGACCGCTGCCGATATCATTGCCGAGCATGAGCGGACCAAGGCTGCTGCTGCACAAACGTCGAACGACCCGGCCGCCTGATCCGCTTGGCGGGTTAAGGGCCAGTATCGATGCTCGACATTGCACCATCCGAATTGCTTGCCGTTGCGGTGATTGCGCTGCTTGTTATCGGGCCGAAGGATCTCCCGCGCGTGATGCGGGTCGTTGGCCAGTGGGTCGGCAAGGCGCGCGGCATGGCGCGTCATTTCCGGTCGGGTTTCGACAATATGATCCGCGAAGCCGAACTCGAGGACATGGAGAAAAAGTGGAAAGAGGAGAACGAAAGGATCATGCAGGCTTATCCTTCCACCGTTTTGCTCGAAAACACGCCCGTAGTTGATCATCCTCCGGTAGAAGCTGTTGCCCCCGTCGAGCCGGGGCTACCGTTTCCCGAAACAACCAATCCGGAGCGTCCCGCTTGAGCGAGGTGATCGACGAAATCGACGCCAGCCGTGCCCCGTTGCTCGAACATTTGATCGAGCTGCGCCGACGGCTATTATGGTCGTTCCTTGCGCTCGGCGTCGCGTTTTGCCTTTGCCTGTATTTTGCGCGTCGTATCCTCGTCATCCTCGTCGAGCCGCTGCAGATCGCCGGGCAGAAGACGCTGATCAACACCGAGATCTATGGCGGGTTTTTTGTCGAGATGAAGGTGGCGTTCTTCTCTGCGCTGATGATCGCATTTCCGGTGATCGCCAACCAGATCTGGCTGTTCGTCGCGCCAGGGCTTTATAAAAAGGAACGCAAGGCGCTGGCACCATTCCTGATGGCGACGCCGTTGCTGTTCGCAGCGGGGGCCAGCCTCGCCTATTTCGTTGCCATTCCGCTGGCGTTGAAATTTTTACTGGGGTTTCAGGGCGATCTTGGCGGCGTGACGCAACAGTCGCTGCCCGACGTCGGCAGTTACCTGAAATTCGTGATGCAGTTCATGTTCGGCTTTGGCCTAGCGTTCCTGCTGCCCGTCATGCTCATGCTGCTCGAGGCGGCGGGGATCGTGACGCGCGACCAGTTGGTGAAATTCCGGCGATACGCGATTGTGGCGAACGCTGCAGTGGCGGCGATACTGACGCCGCCGGATATTGGTTCGATGATGCTGCTCGCGGTGCCGCTCTGTATCTTGTACGAGCTGACCCTGATCGCGACCTGGTTCACGCAGCGCCGCCGCGCCCGTGAAGACGCAGCGGTCGCCGAATAAACTTTTTAGTTCGCGCTTTTTTCGACCGCGGAGCCAGCCGACTTCACGTCGCGACCCGCGCCGCGGACAGTGTTGCAGGCGGTCGCCGCGAATGCGCAAACGAGGATAGCGGCTGTCAGAACTTTGTTACGCATGTTTCGTCTCCGTGAAAGTTGAAGCGAAGATAGAATGAACGGGCCCCCCTTTTCGTTCCGTGACGTGTCAAATGACGGCACGGGCCAGAAACAATATGAGCCCGGAATTGCGCTGGGGGGGTAGCACAACTCCGGGCCCTTTGTTCCGGACAGCGAGAGCGGGGGGGCAAAAGGTCGCTGTCCGAAGTAAGAAACCCACCAATGATGTGGGAGTTCCATGGTCTTAATATATTATGTAACTTCTTGTGGATGCGTCTGAATCTCGATCTCATAACGTCCTATGTCACCGTCGTGGATCAGAGGAACGCGGAGCTGGCGCGACAGACCATCGACGATCCGGCCATATCGATTGTTCAGTCTTTCCGTTAGCGCATCGCCGGCTCGCAAGCCCGCCGACTGAATGGAAAGCGTCGCACGATTTATTGCCTGTCCCGTCGAGACGCGAATGGTCAATGGCGCAGTCGGGTCGATGGCCATCGAAAGTTCGGCCAGTTCGGTCAGCAGAAAGGCGACGGGCACCGCAACGTCCTGCGAAACGCGCAGTGTCGGCGTGGCGGTCAGGATCGGTGGTGCAGGGCCCCGGACCGCGAACCCCGAGCGGAGGTTGGTGCCCAGCTCGTCGATCAGCGACTTCATGCTGATGCCGCCGTCCTCCAGTTCGGCGTAATGATTGCGGTGGACAATCGCCAGCGCATCGACGCGGCGCTGGATGGAGGCATAAGCCTCTGCCGTTTCCCCGGCAGGTACACCGCGCGCGTGCAGGCTGATCAGGCTGGCAATGACCTGCAGGTTATTCTTGACGCGGTGATGGACTTCGCGCGTCAGCTTGGTCTGGTTCGACAGCGCGGTCGCCAGATCGATTTCGTGCGCCGTCAGAGTGTCACCGACACGCCCGAACGTCTCGGCCAGTTCGCGAATTTCGCGCGCGGGTGTCCGGATCCTGGGCATGGTATACCGCTCTCCGGGCTGTAGCCCCGCAATACCCGCGCGCAATTCCGCAAGGGGACGGATCAGCAGGCGATCGACGACAAGGAAGCTGACCGCCGCAGCCGATGCCCACATGACCAGCGGCAGAAACGTCAGCAACAGTTCCGTCGCGCTGATCGGCGCGCGATCAACCGACATGCGCAGGCTGAGGCCGAGAAGGCCGACCGGTGTCTCGAACTTCTCGGTGGAACGTAAGTAGGGGATATCATGTGTTGTCAGTACCAGTTCGTCACTCTCGCCGAGCAACGTCAGGCTGAACGGGATCGGTATTCCAATCGGGCGGACGAAACTCGAAATGACGTTTGCCGGGTAATGGGCAACTGCCGCCGCGGTGCCAGACTTTGAAAAAACACGAATGTCGATACCGCCATTGCGAAAAACCGCGCGCGGGCTGGCCAGTTCGGGCAGGAAGGGCGGCGTAACGAGGCGGTACTCCCCGGTCGCGCAAGCCAGCTGATTGTCAGTGCCGACAACTGCAAATCCAGACGGCCTCGCAGTCCGTGAACGCAGGATGGTCTGGAGCCGCGAACAAGCCTCGTCGTTGGTGCCGCCAGTGGCGACAGTGTCCGCCGCGACGGTCAACGCGCTTATGTCTGCGCCCAGTTCGCCACCGAGTTTCCGGCTGACTTCGGTGACGGCGACACGCAAATCCGCGCGGCGTTGCAGGTCGGCGGTACGGTTGGACTGGAGCGAGGCGAGAAGCGCAATGAGGCCGAGGGGGATCAGCGCGACGCTGATGATCGCCAACATCTTGAGGCCGGTCGAAAGATCGGCAAACCGTCGTGGGAGCGTCCCGCCACCAACGGTGTCGGTATTGTTCATATCGATTTAATCAGCTGAGCTTGCCAAGCAGATCGAGCATTTCGGACGGGACCTTTTCATCGACAGCCTGTTGATAAGCGGCACGCAGGGCAGTGCCGACGTCTCTTTCGTCGCCCGTTCGCGAGCTTTGAGGGCGGGGATTACCGGAGTTTGGACGCGATGCCGCCGAAACGACCGGGTCGACACTCTCTTCGCCGGTCTTTTTGTCTGTCGAAACCATCAATCCCCAAACTTATTCGAGCAAGGACAGATCGTCATCCCATGCGCCTGCATGAAAACTCCGACCGTGACACCTGCTGACCGCCCACTCGCATCGCGGTAGCAGAACTCTTGTCCCGGATCACGAAACAAAAGAGGCGCTCATTGGTTCCATGCGATACGCGCCATATTCTCTGGCGCTTTTTGGCTGTTCATGACCTTGCAAAAGGGGGCATGCTGGCGGAAACCACGATATATTACGGCCCGAATTGAGTTGGGGCCAGAATTTTGGGAGGACCCACAAGACATGTCGCTCGGTCAGCAATTAGCGCCGCATCTACCTTTCCTTCGCCGTTACGCGCGGGCCCTGACGGGTAACCAGTCGCACGGTGACAATTACGTCCGGGCTACACTGGAGGCGATCGTCGCCGCGCCCGAGGAATTTCCACGCGATGTCGATGCCCGGCTGGGTCTTTATCGTACCTTCCACGCGATCTGGTCGTCGACCGATCCGGCTGCGCCATCCGAATTCGATTCCGGTTCGGGAGAAGCCCTTGCACAGGCGCGGCTGTCGCGGGTTACGCCGCTGTCGCGTCAGGCATTGCTGCTGACCGCAATGGAGGGTTTCACAACTGAAGACGCCGCTTATCTGATCGGGCGGTCTGGCGATGATGTCGAGGCGCTCGTCGACGAAGCTTTGTCTGAGATCGAGGACCAGACGCGCGCCGACGTACTCATCATCGAGGATGAGCCGCTGATCGCGATGGACCTCGAAACCATTGTCCGCGATCAGGGCCATGAAGTTTGCGGCGTGGCCGTGACGCGCGACGAAGCGCTGGCGGCGGCGCGCGCCCATCGTCCGGGGCTGGTCCTTGCCGATATCCAGCTTGCCGACGACAGTTCGGGGATCGACGCGGTGAAGGACATCCTGGCCGAGTTCTCGGTACCCGTCATCTTCATCACCGCCTTTCCCGAGCGGCTTTTGACCGGGGAGCGGCCCGAACCGACATTCCTGATTACGAAGCCGTTTCAGCGTGCGACGGTGAAGGCCGCCATCGCTCAGGCCCTGTTCTTCGACGAGACTACCGTTCCGGCAGCGTGACGGAACCGGGAGGCTTCGCCCTGCGTTATTGTCCTGAATGCAGCGGAGCCTTAATTGATGGAAGAGCCACCGGTCCGTGTGACCACGAATGAAGCGCGTGGCGGGCAAACGCCGCATATTGTCCGTTATGTGCTGGCGATCTCGCTGGTGCTGGTCATTGTTGGTTTTGCCATTGCATCCTATGTCGCGCGTTGAACGATCCGACGGGAAATAAATGACCGAGGAAATCGAAGCGGAAGATCCGCCCGTCGAGCACGTTGCTCTGTCGGACAAGGACTTCAAGGAACAGCTCGGACTGGTGATTCCACAGTTGCGCGCATTTGGGCGTTCGCTGTCGGGGGACCGTGATCTGGCGGACGACCTTGTGCAGGAAACGCTGATGAAGGCATGGGCTGCGCGTGGGCGTTTCCAGGCCGGCACGAATATGCGGGCGTGGACATTCATCATCCTGCGCAATCTTTATTTCTCGCAAGTCCGGCGTCGCCGGTTTCGCGGCGAGTGGGACGATTTGACCGCGGATCGCATTCTTGCGGCTCCGGCCTCGCAGGATCGTCATGTCGAACTGGGGGATCTCCAGCGTGCTTTGCTGCAGCTTCCGCAGTCGCAGCGCGAGGCGTTGATTCTCGTTGGTGCCGGGGGCTTCGCTTATGAGGAAGCCGCAGAAATCTGTGGGGTTGCCGTCGGCACGATCAAAAGCCGCGTCGCGCGCGGTCGGGTTGCACTCGAGGCCGCCATGTCCGATCCGGCACTGCCGTCACGCAAGGATGGTCCCGATAATGAAGGTGTCAGTGTTCTCGACACGATCATGGCCGAGGTCAGCGAACTTAGCCGTGGCCGCTGAAGTGATCCGGCACGGCATCGAGTAATTTTAACAACTGCATCATGTCGTCCGGGACTGCGTACGAAACGCACCCTGTCGAGCGCAAGGCGGCACCGATGCCGTCTCCGCGGGTTGGCAAGCGCGCTATCCGCGATGCGGACGATGGGCCTGAATCACCCGAAAATTTGCTGCTTACCATGATGTGACAACGCGTTATTAGAGCAGAAGGTTGCGCTGTTGCTGCCGGGGAAGAAGTAAGCGATCGCTATCGATTGTCCATCTGGCGCAAATGTTGACGGCTTGATCGCCGACGCCCTCGACCGCGCACGCCGTTTCGCACCATTCCTGCGCGACGCCATCATACGCCGCCCGGAGATCGTCGAACTGCTCGAACGAGGGGATATCGAGGGGGCCATCGCTGCGGCTCCTCAACAAGATGGGCCGGTTGCCCGGCGACTGCGTATCGAGCGCGACCGACTGGCCCTGGCCCTGGCGATTGGCGATCTGGCAGGCCTGTTACCGCTGGAGCGCGTGATCGGCGCGCTGTCCGATTTTGCGGACCGGGCATTGCAGGTCGCGATATCGGAAGCGATCGGGCAGCGGACCCCCGGCGTCGAAGCGAGGGGCTTTGTTGCCATCGCTCTCGGGAAACATGGCAGCCGTGAACTCAACTATAGCTCGGATATCGATCCGATCCTGATCTACGATCCGCTGACGGTGCCGCTGCGGCCGAGGGAAGATCCTGCCGACGGAGCGGTGCGGATCGCCAAATCTGTCGTGCATCTGCTCCAGACCCGCGACGCCGACGGTTATGTGTTCCGCGTCGACCTCCGCTTGCGCCCGTCACCCGAAGCGACGCAGATCGCACTGCCGGTGGATGCCGCGATCTCTTACTACGAATCGAGCGCGCTGGGCTGGGAACGCGCCGCCTATATCCGTGCCCGAGCGGCGGCTGGCGATGTGGAACTCGGGCGCTATTTTCTGGATGCGGTCAAGCCGTTCGTCTGGCGACGGTCGCTCGATTTCGGAGCGGTCGGCGAATTGCGCGCCATGTCGCAGCGCATCCGCGCGCATCATTCGTCGGGACAGATATTTGGGCCGGGCTTCGACCTGAAGCGTGGACGCGGTGGCATCCGCGAAATAGAGTTTTACGTACAGATACAGCAACTTATACACGGCGGGCGCGAACCGGCCCTTCGGGTGCCGAACACCCTGGGCGCGATTGTAGCCCTCGAACAAGCGGGGTGGATCGACCCCCAAACCGCCGCGACCCTGGCCAATGCCTATCGTCTGTTCCGGACGATCGAACATCGCTTGCAGATGGTGGACGACCGCCAGACCCACACCCTGCCGTTGAGCGGCGACGCGCTGAATGGTGTGGCGGGGCTGCACGGCTTGGAAGATGGCGCCGCGCTGCTGGCGTTGATCGCGCCGCATGTCGAGGCGGTCGGCACGGTTTACGATGCGCTGGACAGCGACGCGCCGCAGCGGATACCGGTTGCAACCGAGGCTGTACTTGCCGAGGCGGGCTATGCCGACCCGGCGGCGATGTCGCGGCGGATCGCCGGCTGGCGGAGCGGCAAGGTGCGCGCCCTGCGAAGTCCGGCCGCTCTCGAAGCGCTTGAATCTGCCTTGCCCGGACTGGTCGTGGCGTTCGGCGCTGCGCCCGATCCGGATGCCGCGCTGGCCGCGTTCGACCGTCTGGTGTCGGGCCTGCCGAGTGCGATCAACCTGTTCCGTTTGTTGGAAGCACAGCCGGGGCTGCGCGCTCAACTCGTCGAGATATTAAGCAATGCACCGACGCTGGCGGAGGCGCTGGGGCGGTATCCGGCGCTGCTCGACCGCCTGATCGACGCGACGGCGCTCGATCCGGTCGGCGACGTAGCCGCGCTGGTCGTCGAGATGCGCGACCGAAGCGGCGAGGTAGAGGCTCAGTTCGATCGCGTGCGGCACATTGTCGGCGATCATCGGTTTGCCTTGGGAACCCAGATCGTCGAGGGCCGTGCCGACCCCATCGACGTTGCCGCAGGATATGCGCGTGTGGCGGAGGCGGCCCTCGTCACCATCGCCGACACCGTCGTTGCCGATTTCGCGCGCAGGCATGGGACCATCGCTGGGTCCGAAATGGTCGTTCTCGCGCTCGGAAGGTTTGGGGGAGGGCGCCTGACGCATGCTTCCGATCTCGACCTCGTTTACCTGTTTACCGGAGACTTCCACACCGAGTCGGACGGCGAAAAGCCGCTCGGTGCCTCGCATTATTATAACCGGCTGGCGCAGCGATTGACCGCAGGATTGAGCGCCCCGACCTCTGCGGGCGCGCTCTACGAAATCGACACCCGCCTGCGTCCATCGGGAAAGCAGGGGCCGCTCGTCGTGTCGCTCGAATCGTTCGCGCGATACCAGACCGAGAGCGCGTGGACATGGGAGCATATGGCGCTGACCCGCGCGCGACCCGTTTATGGATCGGATGCGGCGCGCGCTCAAATCGAGGCAATTATCGGCGAAGCGTTGCGCAGGCCGCGTGACGTTGACGAACTGGCCTCTGCCGTGGTTGCGATGCGCAAGGACATTGCCGTGAACAAGCCGCCGGTCGGGCCACTGGACGTGAAACTCTGTGCGGGCGGCCTTGTCGATCTGGAATTCACTGTGCATTTCCAGCAACTCGCGACC
>JAQGKX010000039.1 GCA_028289885.1 Sphingomonadales bacterium | reverse complement strand
ATGTACGTGTCGGAGCGCGGCACATAGGCCTCGGGCTGGTAATAATCGTAGTACGACACGAAGAACTCGACCGCATTGTCCGGGAAGAAACTGCGGAATTCGCCGTAAAGCTGCGCGGCCAAAATCTTGTTCGGCGCGAGGATCAGCGCAGGCCGCTGCAATTCCTCGATCACCCGCGCCATGGTGAAGGTCTTGCCCGACCCTGTCACGCCCAGCAGCACCTGGTTGCGCTCACCGTCCAGCGCGGTTGCCACCAACTCCTTGATCGCGGTCGGCTGATCGCCCGCCGCTTCATAGTCGGAGACGACCTTGAACCGCTTGCTGCCCTCGGCCTTCACGGGCCGCGTCGGACGATGCGGCACGAAGTTTTCGTTGGTTTCAGGCTCGGCGAGCGAAGTGCGGATTTGAATTGCCATAAGCGTCAGATATGGTGGCTGGCAAAGGCGCGCGCAACGTCGCTGTTTATCGGGAGAAACTTGCCGTGAAATACCTCATCGTGCTGACGCCGCTGCTGCTGCTCGCGTGCAACAAGGGGCCAGAGGTGAACGCGCACAATGCGTCGGTCGAGGATGTCGCCGCGCAGGCATAGGCCGCCCTGAAGTTCGAACCCGGCCTGTGGACATCCAGCACCGAACTCATCTCGATCGACGTGCCCGGCATCAAGGACAAGGCACTGGCGGCCCAGATCACCAGTTCGATGAAAAATGCCAAGGCCACCGACTTCACCCATTGCGTCACTCCTGCCGAAGCCGAAAAGCCATCGTCCGAAATGTTTACGGCAAAGACCAATGGCCAATGCAAATATGATGACTTCAGAATGGCAAACGGCAAGATCGATGCGACGATGACCTGCACCCCTGAGGGCGGCACGATGAAGATGGCAATGAACGGCAGTTATTCGTCGACCGCCTATGACATGACGATGAACATGGTCACGTCGAACGCGCAGATGCCCGGCGGCGGCATGTCGATGAAAGCGCACACGAAGGGCGCGCGGACGGGGGTTTGCAAGGCTTGAGAGGTAGCACAGGGAAATATTGCAGAATTCCAATTTAACGCTTGCGCACGCTTATGTTGCGGTGCACAACGATGAGGCCTTTCAGGCATCCTCTCCTAAAACTTATATGGGCCGTCTTCGGACGGCCCTTTTTTTGTCCGGTCTCGCCAGTGTCAAGCCAGAGGGGCCTCCGCCGCGAGATCTTCGCGCTGCAGCAAGATCGATTATCGCCGCGAGACAATCCCAAGCCCCTCGAACGCTCCACAGATCGTGACATCGTTCGATGCACTGTGCCGAAGGTCGTCGATCTCGACATCCGAAAGGCCCGCCTTCCGCCGCGCCGTGTCCCAACTGCTGAAAAACGAGCGGTACGGCTTTCGCGTTTTCGGGTTAACGATCACGTGCGGGCATTGCTCCCAGCGTGGCAGCGCACGGATGGCATCCATCGCCGCGCTCGACAGGCTGACAGTGCGCTTTTTCGCGGGGTCCGAGGTCGGTATTCGCCAGACCCCCTCGTCCAGATCTATATCGTCCCATTGCGCCTCGAACAATTCGCGCTGGCGCGTACCGGTCAGCATCAGCAGCGCCACGATATACTTTAATTGCGGATTATGGCTGGCGAGCGTGGCCTGATGCAGACGCTCGACCTCCTCGGGGCTCAGGCACCGCTCGCCCTCGCCGCGGTTGAAGACCGACAGGCCCTGGAGCGCACCGCCACCGGCCATGCCCGGCATTCCCCATTGCATTGCCAGCACATACATCTGACCCAAAATGCCCTGTAGCTGGTTGATCTTATCGGGCGGGCACCCGTCCTCGTTGGCTTTTATCGTCAGCCATTTGCAGATTTGCGAAGGCGTCAGTTCGTCGGGCCGCAGTCGTCCGAAGCGCGGCAATATGTCCTCTTTCAGATACCGTGAATGAAGCGAATGCCGCGCCGGATCATTCCTAATCTGGTCGAGATAACGATCGGACAATTGGAAAATGGTCGGCGGCAAGCGCGGCTCGACCGCCGCCGGTTCGCCGTTTCCTGTGACTTCCGACACGCCGGGATGCGCGACCGGCCCCGGTGACCTCAGCCCAAGTTTCGCGCGAATATTCTCGAGTTCGGCGGCGTCGTTATAGTCCGTCACAGGCACTTTGCCCGGCGCATGCAACGATGGCAGTCCGGCACTGCTCAGCAAATAGGGCGACACGCGGTGGCTCGGCGTAAGTCCACCATTGCCGTCGCTGACCAAGGGTTGCTCGAATTCAATGCCGCAATGGCGCTTGCGCGACCGCCGTACCGTGGCGAACGCGAGATGGCCTTCGCCGAAATCGATCAGCAAAAGGCTGCCGGGTGGAACATCGATCAGTCCCTCGATCAACGCGCCCGATGCCGACAGGTTACGGATGAGAACCGATTTATAATAATTGCCGAAAATCGCGCCGACCGTTCGGTACATCGAATGACGCGGAGAACGCTGCTTGTCGGGTCCGATGGGTTCCATTTCCCATTCGCCGCGCTCCATTCGCACGCATATTTCTTCGAACGACACCGCCTGACTGTAGATGAAACCTTGAACGTGGCTGACCCTCAGATGGCGCATCAGTTCGAGTTGATCGTGCGATTCAATGCCCTCTGCGGTGGTTTCCATCTCCAGGGCTTCGGCGAGCGCGACGATGGCTGCGATGATCGCCCGGTTGCGCGACCTCGGCAAGGTGGCCGCGCGAACGAAACTCTGGTCGATCTTGATCTTGTCGAACGGCGCTGTCTTCAAATAGCTCAGCGACGAATATCCAGTCCCGAAATCGTCGAGTGCCAGACGCACACCAATGTCCTTCAGCTTGCCGAACATGGTATCGGTCGTATCCGATTCACCGAGAAAGACGCCCTCGGTGATCTCAAGCTCGAGTTGCGCGGGTGCCAGCCCCGAGGAGGCGAGTGCCGAGAGAACGATTCCCGGAAGCGCTTCGTTGTTGAACTGAACCGGCGAAACATTGACCGCCACGCGCAATTTCCCCGGCCATTTCGCCGCGTCCTCGCACGCCTTTCGCAACACCCATTCGCCTAGCCGTTCGATCAGGTCGGTTTCCTCCGCTATCGGAATGAACAAGGCGGGCGAGATAGAACCCCGTTGCGGGTGATGCCACCGGACGAGCGCCTCAACTCCCGTAATCCGGTTGGTCTTGGCATCGACGACTGGCTGGTAGAACAGCTTGATCTCGCCATTGGCCAATGCATCGCGCAGGTCGTCCTCCAGGACACGTCGATCCTCGGCTGCCTTCAACAGTTCGTTGGAGAAAAAGCGGAATCGCCCCCTGCCGCTGTCCTTGGCAGCATAGAGGGCCAGATCGGCGTTGCGGATCAGGTCATCGCATGTGCGGCCATCGATCGGACTGATCGCGATGCCGACCGATGCACCGATGATGCATCGGCTTCCGTTGATCGAATAAGGTTGCGACAGGCTGGCGATAATCTCATTGCCAAGCTTGCCGAGCACGCCGAGGTCCTCGCAGTTCCGCACGATGACTTGGAATTCGTCGCCGCTCAGCCGGAACACCCGCTCGCCGTCGCCGACGATCCTCAGCAAGCGGTCTGCAACCTGTTTTAACAGTGCGTCACCGGCTGGATGCCCAAGCGTATCGTTGACCTGTTTGAATCGGTCCAGATCGATCAGCATGATCGCGCATGGCCGTTTCTGGAATTCAAGCGCGACCAGACTGGCTTCGAGAATTTCGGTCATGCGGAGCCGGTTCGGCAGGCCCGTCAGCGAATCGTACATCGCCAGCTTGGACGCATGTTCGGACGATTTGCGCTGCTCGGTAATATCGACGCCACTGCCGCGATAGCCAGCGAAATTGCCCGCCGCATCCAATTGCGGATTACCCGAAATCGACCACCACCGGGCATCGCCCGAAATCATGGCGCGTAGCGTGAGTTTCTCGAACTTCGACCGCTTCGCCAGGATAAAAGGCAGCGTGCGGGTAGATTCACCGCTTTCGGAAGCAGGCATGAACAGGTCGGAAAACGTCAAGCCGGCCATGTTGTCGGGTTCGTCGCTGAGCATCGGCGCGACGCGGTCGGTCAGGTAGGTCAGGCAACCGTTCTTGTCGGTTGCCCAGAACCACCCCTGGGAAGAATCCTCATAATTTTTCAGGAGCAGCAGCGCCTCCGCCTTGGAACCAAAGGCGGCCCCTTTGCTGCTCTGCCAAAATCCGATCTTTGCCATCCACCGCGTCTCATCGTCAAACCACTGACAACATGTCCTAAAGCCTTTTCATTTCGGAAGCGTAAAGCAGGCGGGCGGGTGTAACGCTTGTGGTCGGACCTTCGGCAAACCACTGGCCGATAGCAAAAGGCCAGCCCGGTTGCCCGGGCTGGCCTTCGATTTCCCTCAACAAAAGCGAATTTAGCGGCAGCGCTCGACGCGTGCCCAACCACCACGATAGCCGTCCCAGACGCGCTCGCTCCAGCAACTGCGATAGTCGCGATACCGGGGACCGTCATAATAATAGGTGTCGCGATAAACAGGGCCTTCATAATAACCACCGCGATAACCCCGGTCATAATAACGGTCGTTGTGGTTCGAGGCGATTGCCGCTCCTACTGCAAGTCCGAGTATTCCCGCACCCACGGCGAGCCCGGCACCATTGCCGCCGCGATATCCGCCACGATAGCCATAACCGCCGCCATGATATCCGCCGCGATAACCACCGCCATAACGCTGTGCTTCGGCAGGGGCAGCGGCACTTAGAGCGCTCGCGCTCAATGCAACACCCAGCAAAGCCTTGTTCAACATACGCATCTTACATCTCCCACGTGCGCTATCCCAAAGGACCAAATATGACATCGTGATAACGACTCACGTTGCCGACTGTGTCCAATATGACCGGGACAGACTGAACCGGGCGCGAATGAGCCGTTCATAATGCGGACATTTTCGTGGAGCGGTCTCGATTTTGCAAATTCACATTTGTGCGGGCAACGTATTTGCGGAATGGTCGCGGCGTTATTCATCCGCGGAGCCTCCATGCAGTCGATCATCGAAGATCTTGAACAACGTCGTGCCGTCGCGCGCATGGGTGGCGGACAAAAGCGTATCGATGCACAGCATAGCAAGGGCCGCCTGACCGCCCGCGAACGCCTCGACGTGCTGCTCGACGAAGGCTCGTTCGAAGAACTCGATATGTACGTCGAACATAATTGCGTCGATTTCGGGATGCACGAAACGATCATCCCGGGCGACGGCGTCGTCACCGGTTCGGGCACGATCAACGGACGACTGGTGTTCGTATTCTCGCAGGATTTCACCGTTTTCGGCGGCTCGCTTTCCGAGCGCCATGCGCAGAAAATCTGCAAGGTGATGGACTCCGCCATGAAGGTCGGCGCACCCGTTATCGGCCTCAACGACAGCGGCGGCGCGCGTATTCAGGAGGGTGTCGCCTCGCTCGGTGGCTATGCCGAAGTGTTCCAGCGCAACGTCCTCGCATCGGGCGTCGTGCCCCAACTCAGCCTCATCATGGGACCGTGCGCGGGCGGCGCGGTGTACTCGCCCGCGATGACCGACTTCATCTTCATGGTGAAGGATTCGAGCTATATGTTCGTCACCGGCCCCGATGTCGTAAAGACCGTCACCAACGAAATCGTCACGCAGGAAGCCCTCGGCGGCGCGCTCACTCACACGACCAAGTCGGGTGTTGCAGACAATGCTTTCGAGAACGACATCGAGACATTGCTCGCCGCCCGCGACCTGATCGATTTCCTCCCCGAATCGAACCGCTCGCCCGTTCCTGAACGGCCTACTGCCGACGAGTGGGACCGCATCGAGGACAGCCTCGACACGCTGATCCCCGCCAACGCCAACCAGCCCTATGACATGCACGAGATCATCAAAAAGACGCTCGACGAGGGCGACTTCTTTGAAATCCAGCCAGCGCACGCGGGCAATATCCTGATCGGTTTCGGCCGCATCGAAGGGCGCACCGTCGGCGTCGTCGCCAAACAGCCGATGGTGCTGGCCGGTTGCCTCGACATCAATTCATCGAAAAAAGCCGCTCGTTTCGTACGTTTTTGCGACGCTTTCGACATTCCGATCATCACGTTTGTGGATGTCCCCGGCTTCCTCCCCGGCGTCGGACAGGAACACAGCGGCATCATCAAACACGGTGCCAAACTGCTGTTCGCCTATGCCGAAGCCACCGTGCCGAAAATCACTATCATCACGCGGAAAGCCTATGGCGGCGCCTATGACGTGATGGCCTCCAAGCATCTGCGCGGCGACCTCAACTACGCTTGGCCGACCGCCGAAATCGCCGTGATGGGCGCAAAAGGTGCCGTCGAGATCATCTTCCGTGGCAAGACCGCAGAGGAAATCGCCGAGCGCACCAAGGAATACGAAGCCCGCTTCGCCAACCCCTTCGTCGCGGCGAGCAAGGGGTTCATCGACGAGGTCATCATGCCCCACGCCACCCGCAAACGCATCGCGACGGGCCTGCGGAAACTCCGGAACAAGGTTCTGGAAAACCCGTGGAAAAAGCACGACAACATTCCGCTTTAAGGCATGCTCCCCATGAAACTAGGCCGCCTCAACCACGTCGGTGTCGCAACGCCATCCATCGAAGCCAGTGCCGCGCATTGGCGGGACGTGATGGGCGCGACCAAGATCCATGAACCTTTCGACCTGCCCGCGCAGGGTGTGAAGGTCTGCTTCGTCGACACCCCCAACGCGCAGATCGAACTGATCGAGCCATTGGGTGCAGATTCACCGATCCACGGGTTCCTTGCCAAGAACCCCCTCGGCGGACAGCATCACATCTGTTTCGAAGTCCCTGACATTCACGCCGCCCGCGCCGAATTTATCGCACTTGGCAAACGTGTACTCGGCGAACCCCGCATCGGCGCGCACGGCACTTTGATCTTTTTCGTCCACCCAAAAGACATGGGCGGTATGCTGACCGAAATCATGGAGACTCCGAGTGACCATTGATAACGGCGCGACCGGCCCAACCACCGACCAGTGGCGCGCAGCCGCCGAAAAAGAGGTCAAGGGCAAGGACCTCACATGGCACACCGCCGAGGGCATCGACGTCAAACCGCTCTACACGGCGGAGGACACCGCAGACCTCGACCCCGGCCTCCCCGGTTTCGCGCCGTTCACCCGCGGCGTCCGCGCCTCGATGTACGCCGGTCGCCCATGGACGATCCGCCAATATGCCGGTTTCTCGACTGCGGAGGCCTCCAACGCCTTCTATCATCGCAACCTCAAAGCCGGTCAGAAGGGCCTTTCGGTCGCCTTCGATCTCGCCACCCATCGCGGTTACGACAGCGACCATCCACGCGTCACCGGCGACGTGGGCAAGGCGGGCGTCGCCATCGACACGATCGACGACATGAAGATCCTGTTCGACGGCATCCCGCTCGACAAGATGTCGGTCAGCATGACGATGAACGGCGCGGTCATCCCGATCCTCGCCTTTTTCATCGTCGCGGGCGAGGAACAGGGCGTCCCACAGGAACTGCTCGACGGCACCATCCAGAACGACATCCTCAAGGAGTTCATGGTCCGCAACACGTACATCTACCCACCCGAACCCTCGATGCGGATCATCTCCGACATCTTCGGCTACACATCGCGCCACATGCCGAAGTTCAACAGCATTTCGATTTCCGGCTACCACATGCAGGAAGCGGGCGCGACGCAGGTTCAGGAACTCGCCTTCACCATCGCCGACGGTGCCGAATATGTCCGCTACGGCGTCGCCTCGGGCCTCGACATCGACAAGTTCGCCGGGCGCCTCAGCTTCTTTTTCGCCATCGGCATGAACTTCTTCATGGAAATCGCCAAGCTCCGCGCCGCCCGCGTCCTCTGGCATCGCGTGATGACGAACATGGGCGCGAAGGACGAACGCTCGAAGATGCTGCGCACGCATTGCCAGACCAGCGGCGTCTCGCTGACCGAGCAGGATCCCTATAACAACGTCATGCGCACGACGATTGAGGCGATGGCGGCGATGCTCGGCGGCACCCAGTCGCTGCACACCAACTCGCTCGACGAAGCCATCGCGCTGCCGACAGACTTCTCCGCCCGCATCGCGCGCAACACGCAAATCATCATCCAGGAAGAGACCGGGATGACCAAGGTCGTCGATCCCCTCGGCGGCTCCTATTACGTCGAAGCTCTAACCGCCGAACTGGTCGACA
>JAQGKX010000029.1 GCA_028289885.1 Sphingomonadales bacterium | reverse complement strand
CGTGTCTCCAAAACTAAAATCTGGCAGATAGCCATCGAATTCCACCTTGCTGTCGGCATAATATCCGCGCAGGTCGAGACTGACATTGTCGCTAAACGCCACACCGACACGACCATTGGCTGCATATTGACGATATCCGTCGCGCTCGGTCCCATCCTTGAACGCAGAAATGCCATCGTCATCGAAATAGCCGCCGCCGAGCGTTGCGGAGAATATACCCGACCTGCCGCCCAGTTCGCCAACGACCTGCTTGCTGTTCTTATAGCCATATTCGGCCCGCAACGATCCGCCGAGTTGTTCCGGAACCGGGGCGGTCACGATGTTGACCACGCCACCCAGCGCCAGGCTGCCCCATGGGACCGAGTTCGGCCCGCGCAAAACTTCGATATGGTCGATGTTGCCGGTCAGCAGATTGCCGAAATCGAACGCGCCCCCCGGAGACGACGGATCGTTGACGCGTACGCCGTCGATCAGGACCAGCGTTTGCGAATCTTCCGCGCCACGAATACGAACCGCCGTCGGCTGGCCGAAACCACCGCTGCGCGTCACGGTCACGCCCGGCGTCGTGGACAGCAGGTCGGAGACCGCCTGATTCTGGCGGGTCTCGATGGTTGCCTTGTCGATGACGGTGATGGCCTGCCCGGATTCCCCGGCATCCTCTGCAACGCCCGTCGCGGTTACGACGATGCTGGAACTGTCAGCGATTTCGGCGAACGCGGAAACAGGAAGCAGCGCGATGGCTGCGGCGGCATATTTGAAACGGATCACAATATCTTCCTTGGTTAGCGACACACGATCGTCGCCACGCAAGGGAAGCCCCTCGTTCGCCCGCGTCTTCCCGCACGGTCGAAGTACGACTGTGACAGGCAGGTCTCCTGGCTCCCGGGTCAGTGTCGCACCTCAGGCCTTCCCAGACATCCGGTTTTACCGAAAATCCAGTGGCGTAAGCGAGGGCGGCTCGCCGGTTACAGTTGCGGGAACAGCGCCGGGTTCGAACCGGCTTCCCTATTATCCCCTCTTGCGATGGGACCTGTCACGGCGCGGCGAGTAGCGCAGGCCTTGCTGCAAAGCAAACCCGCCCGGCGCAGGAATTGTTAACTCATGTCGAGGTATCGACAATGACCGTCTGGTGGGGACCGACGGTGTCGCGAACTCCGAGGTATCCGATGCACATTCCCCGCCATTCGATCAAGGCTGACTGGCTCTGTGGGAAATCCGAGCGTTTGCCCGAAACGACTTATATCGAACTCGTGTCGCTGCTGATGGGTGGTCGCCTGCCGATCGCCATCATGGCACTGACCGTTGCCATCGTCGGCACGCTGGCCCAACTCGAACGGCACGACCCGCGAACCGTGGCTCTCGCCGGGGGGATCGTTGCGCTGCTCGGGATAAGGACGGGGATTGTCACGATCTTCATGCGACATGCACGCTCAGGTCCGCTGGCGATCGATACGGTGCGACTTTGGGAGTCGCGGTACGTCCGGGTCGTGCTGCCCTATGCTGTGTTGCTCGGACTGCTGAACCTGCATCTCGCCACGAGCGGTGGCGAGGCGGTCCGGCTGCTTGTCGTCGCGGAAACTTTTGGCTTCTGTGCCGGAATGGTGGCGCGGGGCTTTGTGCGGCCGCAGCTTTGTTCGCTGATGGTCCTGATCGGCGCGCTGCCGACCGCAACCGGATTCCTGATTCTCGCCTGCAAAACAGCGGGGCCGGGGGGGCTGGAACTGGCCGTCGTGGGCTGCCTGTTCGCCATATATGCTTTGTCTAGCCTTGAGACGATCGGGCATCTGTACCGCTCGATGCTGTTACAACTGGCGACAAAGCGAGAGCTCGCCGCTTTTGCGCGGGTCGATCCGCTCACTGGACTGGCCAATCGACTGGCCATGCGTGAAAAACTGGTGAGCGAGGCTGCGCGTCAGGATGGACCGCGGCTCTTTGCGCTGATGCTGATCGACCTGGACGGTTTCAAGGCGATCAACGACCGCCACGGCCATCCGGCTGGTGATCGGCTGCTGCAGGAGCTGGGCCGACGGATGACCGAAACCATACGTCACGGCGACATGGCAGTTCGAATGAGTGGCGACGAGTTCTGCATCGTCCAGACCAACCTCGGCAAACCGTTCGAGGCAGAGGCGATGGCCAATCGGCTGGTCAGGATACTCGCTCAGCCTTTCGACGATCGGGGATCGGTTTTGAAGATCGGGTCGAGCATCGGGATTGTCTTCGACGATGGGTCGGTGGGCGATATTGACGTGCTTGTTGAACGTGCCGACAGCGCCCTCTATCGGGCCAAGCGGAGCGGCGGCAATGCCATACGCTTATGGCGCAACACGCCGCATTTAACGCTGGCGGCCTGAAAAAAACCTTCTCGTATAATCGCCCATCAACTTTTGCGGGTCGGTTCCTCGCGCAAAAACTGCTTGTCGCAATGCTCGCACGGCAACGAATTACACACGAACCACGACAAAAGCGCGCGAAAATCTTTGATAAACTGCCTCAACATCCGTCTATCCTCATGCCGCATGTTGTACCCATGTCTGGCAAGGACAATTCTGCGCTTCTCCGCAGCGGAATGCAAATCAATCTCCTTCAAAATGCCACGGTATGTCGCCTGCGCAAAGTGCACCATTCCGGCCTGAGCCATGAAAAAGGGATAATTTCCCGGCAATGGTGGGCCCGTCGGGATTCGAACCCGAGACCTACAGATTAAAAGTCCGTTGCTCTACCAACTGAGCTACGGGCCCATTGCCGGGAAGGCGCAGCCCCTATGTCCGGGGCCGCCCGCGGTCAAGGCGTGTGAGCAGATGGCGTGCGGTTAAATGGGTAACGGGGTCGCGCCACCCCGGAGCGATCTCGCACAAAGGGCCAAGGACGAAGCGCCGTTTGCGGAATTCCCGGTGAGGAACGGTGAGGGCGGGCGAGGAGAAAATGCCGCCCGACCATCCGATTATGTCGAGGTCGATTATCCTGTCGCCCCATCGCCGCCCGGCCCGCCGTCCATGCGCGCTCTCGATAGATTTCAGATGGCTCAGCAGTTCGAGGGGGCCGAGCGTGGTTTCGATTGCCGCCACAGCATTGGCATAGGTGCGCGTGCCGGGGCCGAGCGGGGCCGAACTCATGATGTCGGACGCGGCGATCACCGCGCCCCAATGCGGGTCCGAATGCGCCAGAAAACCGGCCACTATCGCGCGCGGCCCACCCTGACGGCCCCACCGGTTCGAACCGATGCCGATGAGATAGGTTGATGCGATCACCCGCGCCTCCTATCGCGCAATCATGATTATCGAAACACTTGTCACCGATGTTGCTGTCCCGACCAGCGCCCTGCCGCAAAGCGAGCCGCCGCTCGACTGTCCATTATGCCCGCGCCTCGCCGGATTTCGCCAGGTCTGCCGTGAGGAATTTCCTGGCTGGTGGAATGCACCGGTGCCATCGTTCGGCGATCCCGAGGCATGGCTGGGTGTCATCGGCTTGGCTCCCGGCAAACACGGCGCAAACCGCACCGGACGGCCCTTCACCGGCGATTTCGCGGGGCCGCTGCTGTTCGAGACGTTGGATAAGTTCGGCCTGAGCGAAGGCAAGTTCAACGCGAAGATCGACGATGGGGTCAGACTGAAGGGCGCAATCATCATCAACGCGGTCAAATGCCTGCCACCCGAGAACAAGCCGACCCCTGAGGAAATCCGCACCTGCCGCCCGTTCCTTGAGACTGCTGTCGGCATGCTCCCCAAGGCCCGCGTGTATATCGCGCTCGGCCAGATCGCACACCAGTCAGCGGTCAAGGCGCTCGGCGGGCGGCTGCCCAAGTGCAAGTTCGGCCATCTGAACGAACACCGGATGCCAAGCGGGACGATCCTGATCGATAGCTATCATTGCTCAAGGTATAACCAGAACACCGGGCGGTTGACGCGTGAGATGTTCGAGGCTGTGTTCGCGCGGGCGGTGGAACTTGCGAGCATTTAAGCGGGTGCTGGAGGCTCAAACGTCCTCGACCAACCGCCCGTAAAGCTCAGGCCGCCGGTCCCTGAAGAATCCAAACGCCGCCCGATTTTTCGCAATCTCATCCAGATCGAACGTCGCGACTAAAACCCCACTCTCACCAGCCCCGAACTCTCCGACGAAGTCCCCGCGCTCGTCCGTAATGAAGCTGTGGCCATAGAAAGTCTGGTCGTCCTCGCGCCCGATCCGGTTGCTGGCGACGACCGGCACGACGTTGGACACCGCGTGGCCTACCATCGCGCGCCGCCACAGCCGCGACGTGTCGAGGTCTTCGGCTGCCGGCTCATCACCGATTGCTGTCGGGAACATCAATATGTCCGCCCCCATCAGCGTCAGCGCGCGCGCAGTTTCGGGATACCATTGGTCCCAGCAAATACCGATCCCGACCTTGCCGTATTTCGTGTCCCAGACCCTGAAGCCGGTATTGCCGGGCCGGAAATAGAATTTCTCCTCATAGCCCGGGCCGTCGGGAATATGGCTCTTGCGATAGACACCCATGATCTCACCCGCGTCGTCGATCATTGCGAGCGAGTTGTAATAATGCTGGCCGTCCTTCTCGTAGAAGCTGGTCGGGATATAGACCTGCAACTCCTTGGCCAGCGCCTGCATTGCAATCACGCTGGCATGTTCGGCAGTCGGCCTGGCGGTCGCGAACCAGTCGAGTTCCTCTCGCTGGCAGAAATATGGCCCTTCGAACAATTCGGGCGGCAGGATGATCTTCGCACCCTTCGCCGCCGCATCGCGCACGAGCGTCTCCACCGCCGCGATGTTGGTCCGGGCGTCGCCACCAAGGGCAAGCTGAAGGGCGGCAACCGTAATAGTCTGGGTCAAAAGATGGGAACCTGCTGGCTGATGCAGTGGAAACTCCCACCGCCGGTCAGGATATGGTTGGTCGGCAGGCCAGTCACAAGACGATCAGGGAACAGCGCCGCAATCGCCTTGACCGCAGCATCGTCGTTGGGCGCGCCATGCGTCGGCACCACCACCGCAGCATTGCCGACATAGAAGTTCATATAGCTTGCCGCGACAACTCCATCCTCGCCCTCGATCAAGCCGGGCGAGGGCAGGGGAACGATCTGGATGCCGAAGTCCTTGGCCCGGGCCCACGCATCGGCATAGACATCGGCATTGGGATCATCCGGTCCATCGGGTTCGGGCAGCGCCAGCACACCCGGTGCCACGAACCGCGCCAGATTATCGACATGGCCATCGGTATGGTCGCCCGCCAGTCCTGCGCCCAGCCAAAGCACACGCTTCACGCCGAGGTCGATCTGCAGGTTTGCCTCGATCTCGGGCCGGGTCATCAACGGATTACGATTGGGGTTCAGCAGACATTGCTCGGTCGTGACCAGCAACCCCGCACCATCGAGGTCGATCGCGCCGCCCTCCAATATCATCGAGCGCGGACTGAGCGTCAGTTTTGCGCTGACAGCCAGCAACCCGCCAATCGCATCGTCGAGCGGGGAGGGGTATTTCCCGCCCCATCCGTTGCCCCGATAATCGACCGCGAACAATTCGCCGCAGTCGTCGTCGCGCACCACCAGTGGCGCAGTATCGCGCAACCAGATGTCGAAAAACGGCAGCAGATGAATTTCCGCCCCCGTCTTCAACGCCACCGCCCGTTCCGCCGCTTGGTCGTTCGCGCAGATCAGGCGGACGATCTCACCCTTGCCATCCGCCCGCACCGCTCGCGCGAAGGCCGCGACCTGCTCCTGTGCAGGCTCCATATCCTCAAGCCACAAATCGGCAGCAGACGGGAAGCCGATCCACACGGCGGAGTGCGGTGACCATTCGGCGGGAAAGCGCAACATTGCCGATTATTGCCCCGAACGCGATTTGTCGCGGATGGCACGGAATTCGTCGCCTTTGACCCAGTTCGGCCATGTCGTCGTCGTCGCCAGTTCGTGGTTGATGTTGAAATACATCGTCAGATCCTGAACCGCGCCCGACCAGTCCCAGGTCGCGACATATTCGTCCTGCGGCTTGTGATAGCGGTTGGTCGTATAGTCCTCCGACGCCGCCTTGCCCGCGGCAACACCGCCGACGACGAGGTCCTCACCACTGCCAGCCGCCAGCATCGGCACGCCGAGCTTGGCAAAGCTGAAGTGATCCGACCTGTAGTAATGGCCCTTTTCGGGAGTGCTTTCCGGGCTGATCGTACGGCCACCGGCGGCGGCATAGCGGATGACATAGGCGTCGAGATCGGACTTGCCGACGCCCGTCACCTCGACATCGCGCGTCTTTCCGTTGACGTTCAGCACGTCCATATTCACGCCGCCCGCGGTCTGTGCCAGCGGATAGATCGGATGTTCGGCATAATATTGCGAACCGAGCAACCCCGATTCCTCGGCAGTGACCGCAAGGAAGACCTGACTGCGCGGCGTCGCTCCAGCCTTGACGCTCGCCTCGGCCAGCGCGACCAGCCCCGCGACGCCGCTGGCATTGTCGAGCGCGCCGTTACAGATGCCGTCGCCCTTGACCGGCTCGCAATGGCCCAGATGATCCCAATGCGCGGATGCAAGGACGTACTCGTTAGGTCGCGACGTACCCGGCAAAATTCCGACAACATTGTGCGAGAGTTGACGCCGGATCGTGTTGTTCAGCGTCATGTTCAGCTTCAGGCCAAGCGGCACGGCCTTGAAGCCATGCGTCTTGGCCGCGAGTTTCAGCGCGTTCAAATCCTGCCCCGCACTCGCCATCAACCGCGTCGCGGCATCGCCGGTCATCCAGCCGATCGCCTGCGATTCGTCCATATGATCGTTCTTGGCGTCGAGGTTCAGCACCGGCTTCGCCCATGACGACACCACGACGTCGAACGGATAGGCTGCCGGTTCGGTATCGTGGACGATGATCGCCGCCGCGGCACCCTGTCGTGCGGCCTCCTCATACTTGTATGTCCAGCGCCCGTAATAGGTCATCGCGCGGCCATTGAATTCGCCACCGATCGTTGGCTTCTGCCAGTCGGGATCGTTGATCAGGATGATCACCGTCTTGCCGCGCACGTCGAGGCCAGCATAGTCGTTCCAGCCCTTTTCCGGCGCATTGATGCCGTAGCCGACGAACACGACGTCGCTGTCCTTGACCGAAACCTGTGGACGAACCTGCCGCGTGGAAACGACCATGTCGGTCTTGTAGGCAAGCGTTATGGGGGCCTTGCCGCCGGTAAACGCCATCGCAGCGCTCGGCGCCACGGTGATCTCCACCATCGGCACATCCTGCGTCCATTTACCGTTGTTGCCCGGCTTCAGGCCAGCCTTGGCGAAGCGATCGGAAATATAGGCGATGACCTTCGGCTCGGCAGCACTGGTCGGCGCGCGACCCTCAAAGGCATCGGACGAGAGCGTTCTGGTGACGTCGCGCAATGTCTGGACGGAGATCTGGGGCGGGGCGGGCTGGGCGAACGCAGGCAAAGACAGCGCAGTGGCCAACAGGTAAATTGCAGGGGTAACGGGTTTCATGGGGCAACTCCAACTGGCAGCAATGCCGAAGTGAATACAATCCACAGCGGTGGGCGCAAGGCGCAAGGCGGGCATTGCGCCGAACAGAAAATTCATTGATTGAGTCCGGAAACCTTTGGGGGGGAATATGACGCGCATTGCCATTGCGCTGCTTGCAGCGGCGCTTCCAAGCACCTTGTCGGCACAAACCACAGACCTTGCAGCCATATTTGGAGCACGTGAAGGTGTCAGCCAGGCGAGTCTTTCGCCCGACGGCCGGAAAATAGCGATGGTGGCTCCGGGGCCGGGTCAGTCAACCGAACTTTACACCGTCGACACCAGCGGCGGGGGTACTCCGGCGCGGATACTCGTTGCCAGTGGAAAACCCGACCGCCTCAGTGGCTGCGGCTGGGTCGGTAATAACCGGCTTGCCTGTCAGGTTTTCGGCCTGTCCGGATATGCGGGGCAAATCTATGGATTCTCGACCGTCGTTGCGCTCGATGCCGACGGTGCGAACCGCAAACTGCTCAGTCAACGTCGCGGTGAGAACGCACAATATATGGATCTGCGCGGCGGGGGCATCATCGATTATCTTCCCGATCAGTCAGGCTCGGTCCTGATGATCCGCAGCTATGTTCCCGAAGGAAAGATCGGGACGATCGTCGCAAAAACCGCCGAGGGCATGGGCGTTGACCGCATCGATACACTTTCCGGTGGCGCATCGCGTGTCGAAACCCCGCAACGCGATGCTGTCGAATATATCACCGATGGCCATGGCACGGTGCGCGTCATCGGCGTCAATCGCACGAGCGGCACCGGTTATGACAAGGGCAGCACCAGATACCTGTACCGGGCACCGCACAGCAGGGACTGGTTGCCGCTATCGGTGTACGATCACAGTAGCCGTTTGGGTTTCAATCCCTATGCCGTCGATGCCGCCAAAAATGTCGTCTATGGCTTTGAACGCGTTGATGGCCGACAGGCACTGCTGACTTATTCGCTCGATGAAGCAAAGACTCGCGACGTGGTTTATGCCCGCAGCGACGTCGATATCGACGGATTGATGCAGGTCGGGCGGGCGCAACGGGTCGTCGGACTGAGCTATGCGACCGATAAACGCCAGACCATCTATTTCGACCCGGCCATCAAGGCGCTGACGGCTTCGCTCGCCAAAGCGCTGGGAGGGAATCGGCTGGTCCAGATCGTCGATATGAGTGCCGATGAAAACAAGGTGTTGGTCTGGGGGGGTAGCGACGTCGATCCTGGCCAATATTATCTTTTTGATCGCGCGACCAAGAAACTTTCGCCGATCATTCCCGCACGTCCGTTGCTGGCCGGCGTGAAACTCGCGCAGGTACAGTCGGTCAGCTATCGCGCGGCGGACGGCACGATGATCCCGGCTTATCTGACGCTGCCCGTCGGCAAGGACCCAAAGAACCTTCCCGCCATCGTCATCCCCCACGGCGGCCCGAGCGCGCGGGACGAATGGGGCTTCGACTGGTTGGCCCAATATTTCGTCGCACGCGGATTTGCCGTGCTTCAGCCCAATTTTCGCGGATCGTCGGGCTATGGTAACGCGTGGTTCGAAAAAAATGGCTTCCAGTCCTGGCGCGTTGCGATTGGCGATGTGGACGATGCGGGCAAATGGCTGGTTACGAAGGGGATTGCCGACCCGGCCCGGCTTACGATCCTCGGCTGGTCCTATGGCGGTTACGCGGCGCTACAGTCGGCGGTAACCGAACCCGGACTGTTCAAGGCCGTAGTCGCCATAGCCCCCGTCACCGATCTTGGAAGTCTGGCGCGAACATCCGAAGGCCGCAGCAACTATTATGAGAAGCTGGAGTTCATAGGACACGGCCCGCATCTGATAGAAGGCTCCCCCGCGCAGAACGCTGGCAAAATAAAGGTGCCGGTGCTGATTTTCCACGGCACGGTTGATGCCAATGTCGATATCACCCAGTCGCGCCTGATGGCGTCGAAGATGAAATCAGCAGGCGTGGCTGGCAAACTCGTGGTGTTCGACGGTCTCGACCACCAGCTCGAGGACAGTAGCGCGCGGGCGGCGATGCTGCAGAAAGCTGGCGACTTCCTTGCTGCAGTCGGCAAATAACGAAAGGCCCGCCCTCGATGTCGAGGACGGGCCTATCCGAATTTCGTTCAGTGTAACCTGATCGGGTTTAGCGTGAGTAAAATTCGACGACCAGATTTGGCTCCATCTTCACCGGATAAGGCACTTCGTCGAGCGTCGGGACGCGCGTGAAGGTGGCCTTGGCGGTGCCGTCGATGGCGACATATTCAGGAATGTCACGCTCGGCGAGGCTCTGTGCTTCCATAACCAGCGCCATTTCCTGCGCCTTGGTGCCCAGAGTGATCTCGTCACCGGCAGCACAACGCCGCGAAGCGATGTTGCACTTCACGCCGTTGACGCGGATGTGGCCGTGCGAAACGAGCTGGCGAGCGGACCAGACGGTCGGCGCGAACTTGGCGCGGTACACGATCGCGTCAAGACGACGCTCGAGCAGGCCGATGAGGTTCTGCGACGTATCGCCCTTCATCGCAGCAGCGTCGGTATAGCAGCGCTTGAACTGCTTTTCGGTCACTTCGCCGTAATAGCCCTTCAGCTTCTGCTTGGCTTTCAGCTGGATACCGTAATCGGAAACCTTGCCCTTGCGACGCTGGCCGTGCTGGCCGGGGCCGTATTCGCGCTTGTTGACAGGCGATTTGGGGCGACCCCAAATGTTTTCGCCCATACGGCGATCGAGCTTGTGCTTCGCGCTATGACGCTTCGACATGAATAATCTTTCAATTGCGTGG
>JAQGKX010000184.1 GCA_028289885.1 Sphingomonadales bacterium | reverse complement strand
GTCAGCTTGTCACTGGTCGTCTGGACGCTGGCGACGGGAACGCTGATCGAGACCTTCGTCGTCGCAAGGTTCTTTGGATTGATGCTGAGCGTACCCGATGCCTGCGAGAACATCCCGCTGAACAGGCTGACACCAAGGTGATTGACTGTCCACGCGATCTGCGTGTGGTTTGGCTCGACCTCATAATTACCGGCGACGACCTTGGTGACATCGGCTGTGCCGAGCGTCGGCATCTGCGCAATTGCAGGAGCAGCAAGAACAAAAGCGGCGGCAAAAAACAATTTGGTACGCATGAGGAATTCTCCCGTTAATCGCCGCCGCTTTGCCTTTAGTTCTTCGCTTTGTCGACCAGCTTGTTGGCGCCGATCCACGGCATCATCGCGCGGAGTTCGGCACCGACCTTCTCGATCGGATGCGCTGCGGCCAGCTTGCGGGCAGCCTTCAGTTCGGGCTGTCCGGCGCGGTTGTCGAGGACGAAGTTCTTGACAAAACGACCCTGCTGGATGTCGTTCAGAACGCGCTTCATCTCTGCCTTCGTTTCCGATGTGATGATGCGTGGGCCGGTCGTGATGTCGCCATATTCAGCGGTGTTGCTGATCGAATAGCGCATGTTCGCGATGCCGCCTTCGTACATCAGGTCGACGATCAGCTTCACTTCATGCAGGCACTCGAAATAGGCCATTTCAGGTGCATAGCCCGCTTCGGTCAGCGTCTCGAAACCAGCCTGGATCAGATGGGTGAGGCCACCGCAAAGCACGGCCTGTTCGCCGAACAGATCGGTTTCGCATTCCTCGCGGAAGTTGGTTTCGATGATGCCTGAACGCCCGCCACCGACTGCCGATGCATAGGCAAGGCCGATGTCATGCGCGTTGCCGCTGGTGTCCTGATGGACGGCGATCAGGCAGGGGACGCCGCCGCCTCGGACATATTCACTGCGGACGGTGTGGCCCGGACCCTTTGGCGCGATCATGATGACATCGAGATCGGCGCGTGGCTCGATCAGGCCGAAATGCACGTTCAGACCGTGAGCGAACGCGATGGTCGCGCCGTCTTTCAGATTGGCATGGAGATCGTCAGCATAGATGCCCGCCTGATGCTCATCGGGGGCAAGGATCATGACGATGTCGGCCCATTTCGCGGCGTCGGCGTTGGTCATCACCTTGAAGCCGGCGTTGATTGCCTTGGCAGCGGTGGCGGAACCTTCGCGCAGCGCGACGGCAACGTCGAGAATGCCTGAATCCTTGAGGTTCTGGGCATGGGCGTGGCCCTGGCTGCCATAGCCGATGATCGCGATTTTCTTGTTCTTGATCAGCCCGATGTCGGCATCTCGGTCGTAATAAACGCGCATTTTAGTCCCTGACTGTTTTTGAAGTTAATGAATGAATTAAGCGGCTTCGCGGCCGCGTGAAATGGCGACGATCCCGGTGCGGGCGACTTCGACCAGCCCGACTTCGCGCATGAGTGCGATGAAACGGTCGATCTTTACGGACGCACCGGTGACTTCGAAGACGAAGCTGCCGATGGTGGTATCGACGACGTTGGCACGGAACACTTCGGCAAGCCGCAGAGCCTCGATCCGGTGTTCGCCAGAACCTGCGACCTTCACCAGCGCAAGTTCGCGCTCGACGTGATCGCCCAACACGGTGAGATCGGTGACTCGGTGGACAGGCACGAGGCGATCCAGCTGGGCGACGACCTGTTCGATAACAGCAGGGGTGCCGCTGGTAACGATCGTGATCCGGCTGACGGCGTCATGGTCGCTGATGTCGGCGACGGTGAGGCTTTCGATGTTGTAACCGCGCGCGGAGAACATCCCGGCAATCCGCGCCAGAACGCCCGCTTCATTATCGACGATTACCGAAAGCGTATGACGTTCGGGGGTTGTTTGGAGGATATGCATCAGACCAGCGCCTTCGCTTCGTCATCCATGACCCCGGTGACGCCGGCCGGGTTCAGGATCATGTCGGTATGCGCGGCTCCCGACGGGATCATCGGGAAGCAGTTGGCGAGCGCGGCGACACGGCAATCGACGATAACCGGACCGTCGTGGTCGAGCATCGCGGCGATCCCACTGTCAAGGTCGTCGGGGCTTTCGATCCGGATGCCCTTCCACCCATAGGCTTCACCCAGCTTCACGAAATCGGGCAGCGAATGGCTGTAGCTCTCCGAATAACGGCTTTCATAGGTCAGCTCCTGCCATTGGCGGACCATGCCCATATGCTCGTTGTTGAGGATGAAGATCTTGACGGGCAGGCGATATTGGGTCGCAGTCGCCAGTTCCTGAATGTTCATCTGGATCGACGCCTCACCCGCGATGTCGATCACCAAGGCGTTCGGATTGCCGATCTGGGCACCGATCGCCGCGGGCAGGCCATAGCCCATCGTGCCGAGACCGCCGCTGGTCAGCCATTTATTTGGGCTTTCGAAGTCGAAATGCTGGGCGGCCCACATCTGGTGCTGGCCGACTTCGGTGGTGATGACCGGATTGCGCTTGTGCGTCGCCTCCCAAAGCGCGCGAACGGCGTGTTGCGGCATGATTTCGGTCGCGGATTTCGCAAAGCCGAGCGACTTCTTCTCGCGCCATGTGTCGATCTGCGACCACCACGAAGTCAGGTCGGCCTTGGCGTACTGGCGCGCCTTCCAGATCTTGATCATGTCCTCGATCGCGCGACCAACGTCGCCGACGATGCCGAGGTCGACGCGGACGATCTTGTTGATCGAGCTGCGGTCGATATCGATGTGGATCTTCTTTGAGTTGGGCGAGAACGCGTCCAGTCTGCCGGTCACCCGATCGTCGAAGCGCGCGCCGAGGCAGACGATGAGGTCTGCGCCGTGCATTGCCATGTTCGCTTCGTAGGTGCCGTGCATGCCGAGCATCCCCAGCCACGCATCGCCGCTGGCCGGGTAAGCACCAAGGCCCATTAAGGTGGAGGTGACAGGTGCGCCAGTCAGACGCTGCAGTTCGCGCAGCATGGTGCTGGCGTTCGGCCCGGCATTGATGATGCCGCCACCGGTGTAGAAGATCGGTCGCTCGGCAGCCGCGATCATTTCGACCGCCGCTTCGATCAGCTTAGGATCGGGCTTGACCTGCGGGCGATAAGCCTTGTGCTGGATCGGGCCGGGCTTGACGTAGCGCGCCGACGCAACCTGAACGTCCTTCGGAATGTCGATGACGACCGGCCCCGGACGGCCCGAGGTGGCGATATAAAACGCTTCATGGATGACATCGCCGAGCTTGGCGGGGTCCTTCACGAGGTAATTATGCTTGGTGCAATGACGCGTAATACCGACGGTGTCGGCCTCCTGGAACGCATCGGTGCCGATCAGGCTGGTCGGAACCTGCCCCGTAATGACGACCATCGGGATCGAATCCATCAGCGCGTCGGTGATGCCTGTGATCGCGTTGGTTGCCCCGGGACCCGAGGTGACGAGAACCACGCCGGGCTTGCCGGTCGAGCGCGCGTAACCCTCTGCAGCATGAGTTGCGGCCTGTTCGTGGCGGACGAGGATGTGACGGATGCGCTTCTGCTTGAACAGCGCGTCATAGATCGGGAGCACCGCCCCGCCTGGATAACCGAACACGACTTCCACGCCGAGATCGACAAGCGCCTCGATGAGGATTTCGGCTCCGGGCATTTCGGCTGGCATTGGAATTCTCCTGTTGCATTGCGGTAGATTTGGCAAGCTGTGGCCGGCTACTGATAACAAACTATGCTGTCAACAGCTTCTTGCGTAATATTGTTGCTATATTGGTAATATTGTTGGAACTTAACACTGTTTCCAGCCTCGGCCAATCTGGTGACGACTGGCGCGAGAACCATGTGTATTGTCGTTTGGCGTACTGACCGGTCGCGCGCTTGCCTGCAACCTTGACGTCGGTTTCGCTCATCTCGCCCTGCTGGAATGCGCCGATCTCCGGAACCCCGATAGCGCGCATGACGGGGAGGGCAGGGTCGAGATTACGCGCCAGCAAGGCCGAGACTTCTTGCTGGCCCTTGGTGAACATGGTTTCAAATCGCTCATCACAGCGTTCGTTAAGCCAGTCGCGTGGGGGGAGCAGGATGAGTGCCGCCAGACGAACTTGCTGGGCGATGCCGCCTTCGCGATGCTGCTGCCAGTAGGACAGCGGCTTGCCGGTTGAACGGATGACTTCGAGTGCGCGCGCGATGCGATTGGTATCGGCGGGTGCAATGCGGGCGGCAGCTTCGGGGTCCTCCTGCGTCAGCGCGACCTGCGATTCGGCTACGGGGAGATTGCGGACGGCTTCACGAATTTCGGCGTCGATATCGGGGATGGGCGCGATACCGTCCAAGAGTGTGCGGATATAAAGGCCGGTCCCCCCGACGAGGATCGGCAGGCGGTCGAGGGTGCGGGCTTCGGCAATGGCCTCCGTCGCTTCGCGCGCCCAGCGAGCGGCGGAACAAGGTGTCGCGCCGTCGATATGGCCGAACAGGCGGTGCGGCGCGCGTGACTCCTCCGCCGCCGATGGACGTGCGGTGACGATGCGCAGGTCGCGGTAAACTTGCATCGAATCGGCATTGATGATGATTGAGGGCGTCAATTCGGCCAGTTGAAGCGCCAATGCCGACTTGCCGCTGGCCGTAGGCCCTGCGATGAGCGCCAGCGGTTGGAGATTATCAATGTTCATTGCGACGCTCGTAGCACCTGATGGCCTGCATGCGGGGGATATTTCTGCGGCGGCGGACGCTGTGCGCGGGACGGCGGGTCTGGTCGTCGATGGGGTGGCCTGTGATGTGCGGTTTGCAGACGGGCATCTCGCGGGGGTTCGCGAGGCGTTAGAGGCTGCGCTTCCTCATTTGGATGTGATAGTCCAGGTCGAGGCCGACCGTCGCCGTTCGCTGCTTGTCGCCGACATGGATTCGACGATGATCACCATCGAGTGCATCGACGAACTGGCCGATTATGTCGGCCTGAAAGCACAGGTTGCCGAAGTCACCGAGCGGGCGATGCGCGGTGAGATCGACTTTGCCGGGGCGTTGCGGGACCGGGTCGCATTGCTGGCAGGGATGCCGGAAACAACCGTGGCCGAATGCCTGCGCGAGCGGGTGAAGATCATGGGCGGGGCAAAGGCGCTTGTGCAAACCTTGCGCGCGAACGGTGGTTATGCACTGCTGGTGTCGGGAGGATTCACTCATTTTACCAAGCCGGTGGCGAGAGAGATCGGGTTCGATCTTGCGGTAGCGAACCAGTTGGTCGTGAGAGACGGTGTGCTGACCGGAGTTACCGAACTGCCCATCGTCGATGCGGAAACCAAGCGTGCGGCGCTGGTGGAAATGCTGGCTTCGCGCCAGTTGGCGGCATCGGCCAGCGTGGCGGTCGGCGATGGCGCGAACGACATTCCGATGATCGCGGCGGCGGGGCTGGGGGTTGCCTATCACGCCAAGCCCCGGACCGAGGCTGCGGCGGACGCGCGGATCAAGTTTGGCGACCTGTCAGTGATTCTGTACGCGATGGGCTTTGCAAAGTCGGATTGGGTTCAGGCGTAACGTGACAGACGTTTAACTTGTGACCCCTGCCAGCTCCGTCTAGGCGCACCCGCGATGAATTTGGCTTACCTCAAGGACTGGATGGACCGGCAATCGGTGTCGGACTGGCGACATCAGAAGCTGAGCCATCGTGCGATTGCGCTCGGGTTGGCGATCCTGATCGAGATATTGTTCCTGCTGGCACTGTTGCAGATCGTGCCGATGCCGTTCATCAAAAAGATCGATACGCCGTTGATGACGACGTTCGAACTGATGCCGTCCGAAACCCCGCAGCCTACGACCAAGCCGGTCAAGGCGGGTGGTGCGCCTCCTGCAAAGGCACCGACCCCGCGTAGTGCGCCGGTCGTTGTGCCGAAGATACCGCGTCCGATCCTGACGATGAGCAAAGATGAGTTCGCCGCGACCGACATCTCGAAACTGCCGAAACAAGGCGGCAGCGACGGTGCGGGCGCAGGCAAGGGCAGCGGGTCGGCGATGGGGCCGGGCGAGGGGCCGGGCGGCGAACCAATGTATAACGCCGAATGGTATACCGAGCCGCCACGCGGTGCTCTGGCGCTCTATTTGCCGAACGGAGCCCCGCCGAACAGCTGGGGCATGGTCGCGTGCAAGACCATCCCGAATTATGGCGTCGAGAACTGCCAGCAGCTTGGCGAGTCCCCCGCAGGATCGGGCATATCGCGCGCCCTGCGACTGGCCGCGTGGCAGTTCAAGGTGCGCCCCCCGCGCATCGGCGGGCGTGCGCTGATGGGCGTATGGGTGCGCATCAGATTCGATTTCACGCGGGAGGAGAAGGATAGCGGTGATCCGGCGAGCGGGAGAGAAGGGCCGAATTAGGAATCGGTCTAGCTCCTTATGTCACCGTCCAAAACTAGATCAGGATAACGGAAGATAGGCGTCAGGAAGCAGGCGCGACCGGGACACAGGGTTGTTTCGCCGCCCGGACCGCAGCACACAGTTTATCGGCAACGGCGCGCGACAGCACAGGTCCCGCCTGAAGCCGGGTTACCGGCCCGGCCTTGACGACATACGACTGATACGGGGCGAGCGCAGCGACGCGGCTGTGAAGGCCGGACCATAGCGCATTTGCCTTCGATCCGTCCGAAAAGGCACCAAGCTGGATACGCCATTTGCCCCCCGGTGCGGCCGCGACGACGGGCGCAGCCTTGAGGGGCGCTGGCTTCACCGCAGCGACTTTTATCGGCTTGGGGGGCTTTGGCTTGGCCGATTGGATGGCATCGACCTCCACGACTGGCGGTGCCCCCACTGCCCGTCCTGCCGACGCCCTATCCGCTACAGCCGTCGAGCCATTCGCATGCGCCTCGAACGCCTGCGCCAGCGCCTTGCCACGATTGCGCTGCTCGAAAGGTATATATCTGTCCATTTCCACAAGCGCGTTCCTCGCAGCGGGAATCCCCGCCGCCGCTGCCCGCGTCATCATGGCATAGGCGCGGGGAAAATCCTTCGCCGTCATGTCTCCATTATAAAGCGCGGTGCCGAGTATATATTGTGCGCGCGCATTTCCGCGACCGGCTGCATCCTCGATATAGGGCAGGCCTTCGGCGCGCTTGCCGTTCTGGAACAGGATAAGGCCGTAACTGTCCTTTGCCTCGTCGCCCCCCTGCATGGCGGCGCGGCGCAGCCAGTCTTCGGCCAGTTTCAGGTCGATGGGAACGCCGCGACCGAGTTGATAGGCTTGGCCCAGATGAAGCTGCGCATCGGGATCGCCCGCTATCGCCAGTGGCCGCCATTCACCGACCGCAGCCGCATAGTCGCCGTGCTGCCACGCGATGTCGCCGGTTTTCAGGTCGGCCAATGCCGGAGTGGCAGAGAATACGGCGGCAAGAGCGAACAACTGGACATATTTCATCGACAACCCTTCGACAATCAGGGCGCACCAATGCGCGCGTGGTTCTTAATATCGGTTTAGCATTATTCCCGCACTTGCCGGTTTCCCGCAATCGGTTGCGATCCGTCGGCATTTTCCGGGATCGTCCGCGTCGTTAACCCAATCTTATCCGTCCGCATGCCATTCGCCGTTCGGGACACAGGTAATCCAAGGACGTTAGATGCGGATATTGGCTTTAGCATCGCAAAAAGGCGGATCGGGCAAGACGACCCTTTCCGGGCATCTTGCAGTGCAGGCGCAGCTTGCGGGGGCCGGTCCCGTCGTTCTGATCGACATCGATCCGCAGGGGTCGCTGGCCGATTGGTGGAACGAGCGCGAGGCCGAATTGCCGGCATTTGCGCAAACGACGGTGGCACGGCTTGCCGCCGATCTGGAGATGCTGCGCCAACAGGGCTTTCGTCTTGCGGTGATCGATACGCCGCCAGCCATCACCATGGCGATCCAGAGCGTCATCGCAGTCGCCGAACTCATCATCATCCCGACGCGTCCTTCGCCGCACGATCTGCGCGCCGTCGGTGCGACGGTCGATCTGTGCGATCGCGCGGGTAAGCCGTTGCTGTTCGTCGTCAATGGCGCGACGCCCAAAGCCAAGATCACCTATGAAGCCGCCGTTGCACTGTCGCAGCATGGCACCGTCGCCCCGGTCACCCTCCATCACCGCGTCGATTTCGCCGCGTCGATGATCGATGGCCGCACCGTCATGGAAGTCGATCCGAAAAGCCGCTCCGCAGGCGAAGTCCGCGACTTGTGGACTTACGTCTCGGACCGCCTCGAAAAGAATTTCCGCCGCACCGTGTTCAGCGCGCCCGGCATGACCACCCAGGCTGCCATGGCACCCAGAGCCGCAGGTGGCTTCGGCCGCCGCGTCGTCGGTCAATGAGCGCCGCCATGATGAACAATGAGCCAAAGCCATTCGCGTCGCTTAGTTCGACGCTGCTCGCACGTAAGGGCCATGCCAAGCCCGCCATGCGACCGCAGGGATTTGCCGGTTTCGGCATGACCCCCGCACCGTCGCAGGACGATCTTGGTTGGAACGACATGGGTTTCGACGTTTATGGGACAGACGCCAAAGCCGACTTGCCAGTCAGTCCGGTCGTCACCGCCGACATCGTGCCGATCCTGCCCGAAACGCCCCCGATCGATGAAACCAAAATCGTCGAAGCGCCCGCCGTCGTCCGCCAACAGGAAAATCTGGTTCGCGAACTGACGCCGGTGTCGCTCGAAGCCGTGCGCAAGATTCGTGCGGCTCCGGGATCGAAGGGCAAGGCAGCATTCACCTTGCGGCTCGACCCCGAACGCCATTTGAAACTGCGTCTGATCTGCGCTGTCACGCACCGTTCGGCACAGGCCATCGTGGTCGAGGCGCTCGACACTTACCTCACGTCACAATCCGCCCTTGCCGCCTTGGCGACGGCCAAGACTTCGCGCTGAAGGATATAATATGAAGACCACAGCCCTCATCAAACTCGCAGCATCGACGCTCATCCTCGGTGCGACGATGGTCGGCTGTAGCCCGTCCACGCAAGCGGGTCACCTTGCCAATGCTTCGGATACGAAGACGGGCAAGGTCGCGATGAAGGCGGCAAACGCGGCGAACACAGCACTGGTCGCAAGGGACTTTGCCACAGCAGTACCCCAAGCCGAAATCGCGGTTGCAGCAATGCCGCGCGATGCCGGTTTTCGGATGATGCTGGGGCAGGCCTATCTGGGCGCGGGACGTTTGGCATCGGCGGAGACGGCGTTTTCCGAGACTTTGACGCTGATGCCCGATCACGGGCGGGCAGCATTGAACTTGGCGCTGGTGCAAATCGCGGAGGGCAAGAGCGAAGCCGCGCTGACGACCTTGGCCGATTACCACGACAAGATCGGTGCTTCGGATTACGGGCTGGCGCTGGCACTGGCAGGCAATGTCGATGGCGGCATCAAGGAATTGGAGGGCGCGGTGCGTGAGCCACGCGCCAATGCAAAATCGCGCCAGAACCTTGCGCTGGCCTATGCGCTGGCTGGTAAATGGAGTCAGGCACATGTCACGGCGGCGCAGGATCTCGCCCCCGCCGATGCCGACGCGCGCATCATTCAATGGGCTGAATTCGTGAAGCCCGATAACGCCCCGAACCGCGTTGCTTCGCTATTGGGTGTGCATCCGGTGCAGGACGCCGGTCAGCCGACGCGACTTGCGCTGGCACCGACAGCCGAGAATGCAACGCAGGTTGCCGAAGCGGCTCCGGTGGCGGCTCCTGTTCAGGTTGCTGCGGCGATTCCGGTCGTCGATACGCCAGCTGCTGCTTTTGAAACGGCTTCGGCAACAACCGTGGCCCCTAGCTTTGGTGTCCAGACCGTCGATGTTCCAGCTTCGACAAAATGGGTAGTTCCAACGCGCCAGCGCATCGTCCCGGCACAGCGCCGCACGGTCGTGTCATCGGCAACGCCCGCTCGCGCCGTCGAAAGCGGCAAGTTCGTTGTCCAATTGGGCGCGTTCGAAAACGTCGCGGTATCGAAGGACGCATGGAACCGGGTCGCGCCACGTTTCGGACTGCGGAACTACGAGCCCGCAAACAGCAATGCGCAGGTTCGTGGTGCCAATTTCGTGCGACTTGCGGTCGGTGGGTTCGAAACGCGCGCCGGTGCGGTCCTGCTCTGCACGCGGATCAAGGCGCAGGGCGGCAAATGCTTCGTCCGTGGCCTATTGTCGGACAAGCCCGCCGAGTGGGTCCAGCGCGGCATGCCAAAGCCGGTGCGGATGGCGTCACGCTAAATCAGGAAATCGTGCGACCGCCTTTAATAGTGCGGACTGCACGACCCTGAACCGGGAGGCCGTCGAAGGGCGTGTTACCGGCAAACGACCTGAACTTCGCGCCACGGATTTGCCATGGCGCATCCACGTCGAACAGGCAGATGTCGGCGGGGCCGTCCACTTCCAGACGTCCGGCATCCACACCCAATATCCGCGAGGGGGCATCGCTGAGCAGTGCCATCAGGCGGGGCAGGGTGATGAGCTCGTCGCGAACCAGCCCGAGTCCAAGCGTCAGCAATGTTTCAGCGCCCGCCATGCCCGGTTCGGCATCAGCAAAGGGGAGCCGCTTGGCTTCGGGACCGCGCGGGTCGTGGCCTGAACACAGGACGTCGATTGTGCCGTCGGCCAATGCGGCGCGGGTGGCCTGACGGTCCTCCTCTGATCGCAACGGCGGCGACAGGCGAGCGAAAGTCCGGAAGTCGGACACCGCGATATCGGACAGCAACAAATGGGCGGGGGTTACGCCGCAGGTAACCTTGGCCCCGCGTGACTTGGCGCGTTTGATACGTTCGAAACCGGCGGCGGTGGTAACCTGGCGGAAGTGGATTGCGGCTCCGGTTTCCTCGGCCAGCAAGATGTCGCGCGCGATGGCCATGGCTTCGGC
>JAQGKX010000019.1 GCA_028289885.1 Sphingomonadales bacterium | reverse complement strand
CGCGGTCTCGATCCCCGTGATGGCCAAGGCCCGCATCGGCCACTTCGTCGAGGCGCAGGTCCTGCAGTCGCTCGGGGTCGACTACGTCGACGAGTCCGAGGTGCTGACCCCCGTCGTCAATTGCCACTTCTTGTGGTGCAAAGGGGATAGGATAAAATGGCAAAGTTTTTTGGGACTTTGAAGGCGGTCGTTGCAGTGGGCGTACTGGCGGCGCTCGTGCTTCTGTTCTGGACCGATTCACTCAACAACCTGCCCGGCTGGATGACGTTCCTCCACGTAATCTCGGGCGTGATGTGGATCGGCTTGCTCTATTATTTCAACTTCGTGCAAATTCCCACGATGCCGACTGTTCCCGCCGAACTGAAGCCGGGCGTGACCAAATATATCGCTCCAAAGGCGCTTTTCTGGTTTCGCTGGGCTGCGCTGGCGACTGTCGTCACCGGTCTGCTGGTCGCGATCCTGAAGGGCTATGCGCATGAGGCTTTCACCTTTCAGGAAGGATTCCGCCTGATTGGAGTCGGCATGTATCTCGCGCTGATCATGGCGATCAACGTGTGGTTCGTGATCTGGCCGAACCAGAAAAAGGCGCTCGGCCTCGTCGAAGCTGCGCCCGAAGTGAAGGCCAAGGCGGGCGTCACCGCAATGATCTTCAGCCGGGTAAACACGCTGCTGTCGATCCCAATGCTGTTCGCGATGGTTCTGCAAAACCTCGGCGGCGCTGTCTAAACCGCGTTCCTGTCGGGCTGGCGCACAAGGACGAGTGCCAGCCCGATCAGGATTGCACCGGCGAGGTCCGGCAGTCCCAGATGTTCGCCAAAGACAAGCACACCGATCAGGGCTGCGGCAACAGGTTGGGCGAGGAGGCCAAGGCCGACGACAAGCGGGCTCAGCCGACCGAGGACATAGGTCATCAGACCCTGCCCAATGAGTTGGCTGCACAGTGCCAGCAGGATCAGCGGCGTCCAGTTGGACGGGACGATGCGCTCTCCCAACGCAAGCGCGAGCAGCAGCAATGGCAGGACGCTGGCCAACGTAGAGATCGCCAGCAGCGGCAGCGGGGCCAGTGCGGTCCGGGCGCGCGCGATCATCACGAAGTAAAACGTATAGAACAGCCCGGCGAGCAGGCAGAGCAGATCGCCGACCAGATTCTGCGGCGACAATTCGTACGATCGCCCCATCAGCAATATCGCGCCGACCGCCGCAAGTCCCAGCGCCCCGCCCTGCCGCCGCGTTGGCCACGCCCGGGCAACAACGAAACCATAAATCGGAAACATCAGGCTTGCCGAATTTCCGAACAAGGTGGCATTGGCGAGCTTGGTGCGGACGATACCGAGGTGCCAACTGGCCAGGTCGGCGGCAAAGAACAGCCCCGACACGACCAGCGCAAGAACCAGCCCGCGCGTCAATTTGATCGGACCGCCGCGCGAGGCGAGCAGCGCGAGAACCGGGAGCGCCAACGCCATCCGCCAGAAACCCGCGGCGACCGGGCCGACATCCGCCACCCTGACGAACAGCGGACCTGTGGCGAGCAGGATATTTGCAAGGACCAGTGCTGCAAAATCTGCTTTGGTCGGGTGAATGGATTCTTGGTGGCTGGACATGGTGTCGATGCCCATATCGCAGGTCCGTAGCCAAGTCCCGTTTCAGAAAGAAACTTTATGCCGCCGCTGTTCGACCCGATCGACCTGGGTGCCATCAAGGCACCGAACCGTATCCTGATGGCTCCCCTGACGCGCGGGCGGAGTACGGCCGGGCACGTCCCGACACCGCGCATGGCGACCTATTATGCCCAGCGTGCGTCGGCGGGACTGATCATCACCGAGGGAACGGGCATCTCTCAGGAGGGGCTCGGCTGGCCATTTGCGCCGGGCATATGGAGCGACGAGCAGGTGGAGGCGTGGAAGCCGATTACGGCCGCCGTGCATGACGCCGGTGGGCGGATCGTCGTGCAATTGTGGCACATGGGGCGGGTCGTCCATCCCGACTTCCTTGGAGGCGCGAAGCCGGTCTCCGCGTCGGCAACGACAGCACCGGGAGGCGCGCATACCTACAAGGGCAAGCAACGCTACGAGGAGGCGCGGCCACTGACGCGCGACGAGATTCCGCGGTTGCTGAACGATTATGAGAAGGCGGCAAGGAACGCGATCGAGGCCGGATTCGACGGAGTCCAGCTTCATGCGGCGAATGGCTATCTGATCGACCAGTTTCTGCGCGACAATTCGAATTTTCGTCACGATAAATACGGTGGATCAATTGAAAATCGCGTGCGGTTGCTCGGTGAGGTTACGCAGCGGCTAGCAGATACGGTCGGAGCGGATCGGGTTAGTGTCCGTTTGTCGCCGAATGGTGATTCACAGGGCGCGAACGACAGCAGCCCCTATGAATTGTTCGGCGCGGCGGCTGCTGTCCTCGACAAGATCGGCATCGGGTTTCTCGAATTGCGTGAACCGGATTTCGAAGGCACGTTCGGTAAGGGAGAGGTCGAGCCGGTTGCGCCAACGATCCGCAAATCGTTCCGTGGTCCGCTGGTGCTGAATTCGGACTATACCATCGAAAAGGCGCAGGCGGCGCTCGATTCAGGTGTGGCGGATGCGATCGCGTTCGGGCGGACGTTCCTTGCCAACCCCGATTTGCCCGAGCGTCTGGAGACCGGCGCACCGCTCAATTCCGATGTGATGGCGACATGGTATTCGCAGGGTGACGAGGGCTATATCGATTATCCGGCGCTTGATTCCGTGGCCGCCTGACTAACCGTTTTGTCCCCGGTGGCGCAGCTTGTGATCGGCAAGCACCAGCGCCACCATCGCCTCTACGACAGGGGCGCCACGTATTCCCACACAGGGATCGTGACGCCCCTTTGTCATGATGTCGGTCGCCCGTCCGTCGCGGGTGATGGTTTCGACGGGTGTCAGGATCGACGAGGTCGGCTTGAACGCGACGCGCACGACGACGGGCTGGCCGGTCGAAATGCCGCCCGCGATACCACCGGCGTGATTGGCGAGAAACTCAGGACCATCCGTGCCAGGTCGCATCCGATCGGCATTGTTCTCGCCGCGCAGCCGGGCGGCAGCGAAACCGTCGCCGATTTCGACGCCCTTGACCGCGTTGATGCTCATGCAGGCGCTGGCAAGATCAGCGTCGAGCTTGGCGTAGAGCGGCGCGCCCCAGCCTGCAGGAACACCAGTCGCAACACATTCGATGACGGCACCGAGCGAGGAGCCGGACTTGCGGGCTTCATCCACGAGGATTTCCCAGCGCGCTGCCGCCTTTGCGTCGCCGCAGAAGAACGGGTTGGCATCGACCTGGGCAGCGTCGAAACTTTCTGCGCGGTCTCCGCCGATTTCGATCACGTGCGCGATGATGGTGACTTCGGGAATGACCTTGCGCGCCACGCCGCCAGCAGCAACGCGGCATGCGGTTTCCCGTGCGGACGAACGCCCGCCGCCGCGATAGTCGCGCAGGCCGTATTTTGCGTCATATGCATAGTCGGCGTGGCCGGGACGATAGGCGTTGGCGACTTCGGAATAGTCCTTGGACCGCTGGTCGATGTTCTCGATCAACAGGGAGATCGGCGTGCCGGTGGTCTTGCCTTCGAAGACGCCGGATAGGATTTTCACCTGATCGGGTTCCTGTCGCTGCGTCGTAAACCGCGAAGTTCCGGGGCGGCGTTTGTCGAGGAATGGCTGGAGGTCGGTCTCGGAGAGGTCTAGTCCCGGAGGGCAGCCGTCAACAATCGCGCCGATCGCCGGACCATGGGATTCGCCCCATGTCGTGAAACGAAAGAGGTGGCCGAAACTATTGTGGCTCATGCTCCTCTCCCCCCGGAATGCACCCTAGGCAAGCGCGATATCCGGGGCGTCTTCGGCTTTCATGCCGATGACGTGATAGCCCGCATCGACATGATGCGTTTCGCCAGTGACGCCACTGGCCAGATCGCTCAGCAGGTAAAGCCCTGCCCCGCCGACGTCCTCGATGGTGACATTGCGTTTCAACGGGCTGTTATATTCGTTCCACTTCATGATGTAGCGGAAGTCGCCGATGCCACTCGCCGCCAGCGTACGAATTGGCCCGGCGGACAGCGCGTTGACGCGGATGTTGTCGCGGCCAAGATCAACGGCAAGGTATTTAACCGAAGCCTCAAGCGCGGCCTTTGCAACGCCCATGACGTTGTAATGCGGGATGACTTTTTCCGCACCGTAATAGGTCAGGGTTAGCAACGCGCCGCCGCCGGTGCCGGTTTCGGGATTATAGGGCGGCATCATCACTGAGGCGCGCTTGGCCACCGCTACGAACGAATAGACGCTGATGTTCATGGTCGTCAGGAAATTTTCGAGCGTGGTATCGACATAGCCGCCACGCAGTTCGTTCTTGTCGGAAAATCCAATGGCGTGGACGACGAAATCAATGGTCGGCCAACGCGCTGCCAGTGTCGCGAAACCAGCATCCAGCGCCGCCATGTCGGACACGTCGCAATCGATCAGCAAGTCGCTCCCCAACGATGCTGCTAGCGGACGGACGCGCTTTTCCAGCGCTTCTCCCTGATAGCTGAACGCGAGTTCGGCACCGGCTTCGCTCAGTTTTTGAGCGATTCCCCATGCGAGCGAGCGATCGTTGGCGAGGCCCATGATCAGCCCCCGCTTACCCTTCATCAAACCAGTCA